>JAGWAA010000050.1 GCA_018302165.1 Candidatus Woesearchaeota archaeon | reverse complement strand
TATAATATTTATATTAGATGTTCAGATGCTTTGGGGAATGCAAATGAGAGAGATTATTTTGTGAGATTTACTGTTGATGATAGTCCTGATTTAACGCCTGTTGAAATAAAATATACGTCGATAGATTCAGGATCATACATGCCTTTTGAAGTTGATGAAACAGAATTTAGTTTGTATACTAATGAACCTGCACAGTGTTTATGGGCGAGAAATGATACTGGTTATGAGTATATGGATGGGGAAATGAGTTGTGCTAGTTCTGGATTCCAACAAAGTTCAGTTTATTTTGGAACCTATGAATGTTCAACTACTTTGACTGGTGTGAGTGATGAAGAAATCAATAGTTATTTCTTTAGGTGCAAGGATAATGCTGTAAATATTAATGAAGATAGTTATGAGTTCAAAACTAAGAAGACTGAAAATGAATTAGTTGTTGATAGTGTTGAGCCTTCAGGAATAATTTATGATGAGACCATTGAAATATTAGTTGGAACTTCCGACGGTGCTGATAGTGGTGTTGCTCTCTGTGCATTCAGTCCGAATGATGTTGATTTTAATAGCATGGTTGTATTTGCAGAAACGAATAGTACTGAACATTCACAAACTTTGACTTTGAGTGAAGGGGAGTATACTTATTATGTTACTTGTCAAGATATTGCAGGGAATAGAGCATCAGGTGAGACTACATTTACAATAGAAGTTGATGAGGATATTGCACAGATTGAAAAATTGTATGTCGACGAGATTTATTCTGTTTTGACAATTGAGTTTGATGAAGAATTATTATGTGAAAGAGCTAGTGAAGCATTTACATATGGTGAAGGAATTTCAATGAATACTGGAAGTGAATATGAAACTGAATTTGATGTGGATTTTGATTCTTTAGAATATTATTTGATTTGTGAAGATAAGTATGAAAACTTTGGATCTTATTATATTGATTTGAGTACTTGGAGCTAGTATTTATGAATTATGCTGAGAATTTCTTTTCTAAATTTTTGTGCTCTTTCTAAGGAAGTTTTTGCTTTTGTTTGAAGAAGAATTTCACCCATTTCATAAGTAAATATTCCTCTTTTTCTTCTTTCAAAATAATATTCTTCTATGATTTCGTCTGCTTTTTGTTTGCCTAAAAGTTCTGCGGCATCATTTTCTGCTTCTAATAAATCTTCAATAAATTCTTTTTGTAATTTTTTTGTTAAATAAAAATAATGAACTAAAACATCGAATGTGACTAGATGAATTGATAAATCTGTTTTTATTTTTATTCCTTCATTTTCTAATAATGCTCTTGTCATATAAAACATGCTGTAATAACTTGCATTAACTACCCAAAGTAATCCATTAAAATTTGTGAAACCAAATTGTTTTTGTTTCTTTGGATTTGTTGTAATTTCAAATAATACTTTTGCTGATTCTATTGAATCTTCTGCATTTTTGAGAAAGAATTCTGTGAATCTTGGATTATTTTTTGTTTTGATGATTTCTCTATTTTGATAATCTATGATTCTTGTTTTGATTTCTTTAAGTGTTTTCTCTTCTAGCATTATAGTCTCCATTTTTTGATTAATCTATAAAATAATTCTGCTCCAAATAGAATAATATGTTTATTTAGTATTTCATTCATTATATTTTTTTCATCACGTTTTACAAGCATTTCTTGTATACTTTCAAAACTTATTACTCTTGTTTCAAATGGGAGATTATAATTTGAAGTAATATTATCTAAGAATTTTTCGTGAAATTCTATTTTATCATTATTATCAACAATCAAAAGAATATCAATATCTCTTGGCTTATTTGATTCAATTATTGAACCGAATAATAATAAAATAAAATTGTTTTCTTCTATTTTATTAATTACTTCCTCTGAAAATAAGGCTAAGTCCTTGTATTTTTTATTGGATAATAAATTTTCTTTTCTTTGATATTCTGAACTTATTAATAGTTCGTGGTTTGATTTATAATTAAGGTAAAGTTTCTTATGTTTATCTAATAGAATAATATTATTTTCAATTAATGATTTTATGGATCTATGTGCTAATGAAACATGCATATTTAAGATTCTTGCAATCTCTCTTATGGAATAAGTTTCAGTAATATGCCCTGTAAATATCTGCAAAATTTTTGCTGTTGTTTTGTTGATTAACATATGTTCACTTTTTAGTGTATATCTGTTCACTTTTTAGTATATAAATCTTTTGTTTAATATATTGATTTAAGTAATTGGAATTTTGACTGATAGTCCAAGACCTAGAAAATATTGGGCTGACTTAAAATCTAAACTTTTAATTGAAGGTTCTGAGTTGTCCGCAAATATCGGACAACTGAAATTGCTATCTTCAGATGGAAAATATTATCTTACTGATGTTGGTGATACTGAACAAATCTTGAGATTAATTCAATAAATTCCTAAAGAAAAAAAGAAATTAAAATAGTTTTTTGAAGAAAATCTTATAAACTTGTTTTGTTTTTGTTATAAAAATGAAAAGAGGGCAGTTATTAGGATTACCATTGATTTTAGTTTTTGGGTTAATTGTAGGTGCGTTTATTTTATTGTATGGTACTAAAATAATTTTGGATTTAACTTCTGAAGCTGATTATATTGAATTTTTAGATAATCTAAAAGATTTGGATAATAGTATTGATTTGTTTAGTAATTATGATATTGGAAGCGCTAAAGTTTATTCAATGTCTTTTTCTGAGGATGTTGAAGCAATTTGTTTTTATGATTCTTCGCAAACTTTGGATTGTAAATTAAATGGTGAGGATTGTGATGAAACTTTTGAAGCTACATTTGATTTAGTAAAAACATCACAGTTTAATGTTTATGTTTTTCCACAGGGTGTTTTTGATCAAACAAGATTAGAAATTAATGATTTTAAGACGATAAATGGAAATCCACAATGTGTTAGTAATGGACAAAGTATTGTTATAAGTGCTGGGAAGGATTATGTGGGAGTAGAGCACTATGCAAAATAAAGCGCAGATGTCTTCTAGTTTTAATTATATCTTTGCGATTATTATTGGTGGAATAATTTTTATGTTCTTTGTAGGGTTTGCATATAAATTCATGGGGTTTGGAGAAAGTATTGGGGCTGCAGGGTTAGTTAATTCTTTGAATGATGAATTTGCAGCATTTTCAGCGTCGGATTCTGCAGAAAAAACTTTATCTTTTAATAAAGAAAGTTCGTTTAGGGTTTATGAAGGGAAAGTTATTAGTAATGAACAAACTAAACAAATTGATCATATTGTTTATGCACCTTATCTTGTTGAAGGAAGAGAAATTTTAATTTCGACTAAATCTTTAGAATTACCTTATCGTGTTGGGAATGTTTTTTATGTTGATGATGGAAATACCTTATATATATTAGTGTATGATTCGAATACTGAAGAAGTTGTTGAAGAGTTGATTAATTCTTATAATTCTATTCCAACAAATTTACCAAAATATTCTGTTGATGTTAATGATATTAATGCAAATGTTCAGGATTTAATTGGTGCGTCAAATAATTATGATAATGTAAGATTTGTTTTCTTTACAAAATATGATTCTGTATTAAGTACTATTCAAAGTAATTTTAATGCTTATGAAATATTATATGTTATATCCTCTGAAGAAGATTATAGTTCTGGGTATGTTGTTTATCCAGATAGTTCTCAAGTTACTTACTTAAGTTATCCGTTATTGATTGGTGCAATGATTTCTGGGGATGCTTATATGTATAGTTATAATTATGATTTAGTTTTGGAAAAAGTGAGTAGAGTTTCAAATGTATATCTTGAGAAATCTAAATTATTAGAGACGAAATTGCCTGAATGTGAATATACTTTGATTAAATCTGCTTTAAGTTCGTATATGAGTATACTTGGGAATGATGGATATAGTGTCTATGTAACTAATATTGAGAATGTTGAAGAAGAAAATCAAAAATTAGGTGGTGATTGTCCTGAAGTTTACTAAAAAAGGGGAATTGCAAATGATGGAAACCATGATGGTTGCATTAGTTTTTATTATTGTACTTATGGTCGGGCTAGGATTCTTTTTCAAGTTTCAGTTGAGTAGTATTGAAGAAAAAGCTGATACTAGTTGTTTGTTATCGAATACAGTAATGTTATCCTCTATAACTTCTATGCCTGAAATTCAGTGTAGTGTTAATGCAAATAGAGAAGATTGTATTGATACAAGTAAATTATTAGTTTTTGATGCGTCGAGGATATATCAAGAATTTTTTAATGCGAATTGTGATCAAAAAGTTTATTTTGTTGAGCTTTATCCGAGTGTAACTAATGGGACTTGTACACAAAGTACTTATCCAGATTGTAGTTATTATTATTTTTTTGAAAATGAATTTGATTATACTTCAAAAGTTATTATCTCAACACCTGTTTCTTTGTATTATCCTTTAGATGAGAGCTATAAGTTTGGAAAGTTAGTTATCGAGGTGTTACAATGAAAAAAGGGCAGACTGAGATCATTGGATTCATGGTGATTATATTGTTATTATTTTTTGGATTAGTATTTTATTTTAGGTTTGCTAGTAATAGTGATTCAGATTTGACAGGTGAGGCAGAATTAAATTTAGAAGTGTCTAATCTATTGAATGTAATTAAGAAGCAAACTATTTGTGATGATGAAAATTTAGGAGATGCAATCAAAGCTTGTGCTGGGGATGGGTTTGCTTGTGGAGAGAATGCTTGTGATGTTGTCGAGAGAGAAGTTGCTGAAATCGTTTCTTTGAATGGTTGGGAAGAAGATGAATATATGTTTTATATTGGAGAAGAATTGTATTCACCAAGCACGTGTATTGGGAATACTCTTGCTGATGATTATATAGTCGAAGGAATTGATGTAAGACTCCTTATTTGTTACTAATTAGTGGAATCCAATAGTGGTTGTATAGTGCTATAATTTAGGTGTTTGGGACATATTTCCGTTGTTATTCTAATAAAGAGTGAAAATATTTTGTATAGATTACTCCTCTAGATGAAAAATCTAAGCCTCTATTGTATTGAATTTGGCTCTTTTAGCCTTAATCTATGTTCTGGAGTAGATGAATGTTTATAAATCTTCCAGAAAGAAATAGAGTAAAGATTTATGATAAAAGTGACTTTGATAAAAACAGTGATGACGTTACACGCAGAATAAATTTGCGAAAGGAAATAAATCTATTATCAATCACACACAGGGAGGTGTTGTGTAAAAATGCAAGAAAAATTTATAAGAAAAACAATTAAAAGAATTGCCGCTATAGGAACCGGTGTTGCAATGGTAGGAGCAACAATGACAGGAGCTATGGCTTGACTCAACTAATGTATTAGTTGTTGGAGATGATGCAGACGCAGCAGATACTTTAGGTATCGCAGATATTACTAGTGGTTTACAATTTGAATCAAAAGTCGCAGTTGAATCAGATTCTACATCAGTAAGTGTTACTGGTGGTGTAACTGACACTGTTCCTTTAGGATTAGGATTGACTAACACCAGTTTATTTGATACAACAATGCAAGATGATGATGTAGCAAATTTATTTGATGGAACAATAACATTCCAAAGTAAAGAATATGATACATCTGAAGAATTGCAAATGGTTAGTAGAGTGAATCCAGTTATTGGAACAAGTTTGACTAGTTCTGATGATGATTATAAGTCAGATGTATATTTGGAAGTTAATAATAGAGATGTAATCAAATTTGCTTACAAGTTTGATGAATCTATAAACTTGTCTTTAGCAACTTCATCAGACCCTTTAAACATTGAATTTTTAGGTAATCCTTTGAAGGTTACTAGTGTACCAAGTACTCATGATAGGTTTACTGCTTATGTTGGAGAAGAACACTACTTAAGTGCTGGTGAAAGTTTTGAAGTAGAAATTAGTGGTGTAACAAAGACAATTACATTGCAAGATGTTTCTTCAACTTCTGCAGTTGTTGATGTTGATGGAACCAGTAAAATTATTACTGATGGATCAACCTCAACTGTAAATGGTGTAGAAATTACTGTTGATGATGTATTCAGTAGAACTGAAAGAGCAGAATCTTCAGCAAACATCATTGTAGGAGTACAATCTGCTGAAACGTATCTTGATGGAGATGCTTTTATTGGTGAAAATACTGATGAACCAAATTGGGTTTGGAACTTAGAAGGTTTAGCTACTAAAGGTACTGCACAAAACTTCTCTATTGAAAACGACTTTGTTTACGATGATGAAGATGATGCAGTTGTAGTTGGGTCATGTATAGATTTACCAAACGACTATGTGCAAATTTGTTTTGATAGTTTGAGTGTAGCTGCTGAAGATTATGCAACTTATACCTTTGAAATTGATACGGAAGATCTTTCATTGCCTATTGGTACTGGAAATGAATCTGTAAAGGTTGTAAGATTGGCAACTACTGTTAGTGAAGGTATCGAATTGTTGGCATATAGTTCTACTAATGTAAGTTCTAATGACAATGTAACTAGTACTGTAAGAGTTAAGGAAGTCTGGTTATATACTGGAAGTTCTGGTGCTGGTGAAGAGATGGGAGATGCTGCTGGTTCATTGTTAGTTAATAACAAGTGGATTGGTGTGTTCTATAAAGATTCAGCTGATTCTAAGGTAAAGTTGTATGGACAAGTCAACGCTTCAGCTTCAGGTGTTGAAATCTTGAGGATAAACTATGGGAATACTAAAGACACAAATATTCAATTAGAAACTGTTGGATATAAGGCTATGACTTCTGGTCAGGGAACTGAAATTAACTTGAGTCTTGATATTATTGGTGATTCTACCTCTGGTGATCTCTGGGAAGGTTACGATGATATTAAGATGAATTGGGGTTTAACTGCTGTTAATGGTTCCTTTGAGAGTTTAGGGGACACAGCTGCTACTGAAGAAGGTAGTGAGTTAACTTGGGGTAATCAATCTGCACTCAATATTGGAGCAAAAGATGAAGACCATAGAACTGCTTATGGTATTATCATCAGTGATCCAAAGAGTTCTTCCAGTTCGGATAAGGTTGTATTGAGTATTCCACAAGACCAAGTAAAAGCAAACATCGTAATTAAAGGAACAAGTTCAACTGTTTCTAGTGGAGATGTAACATACGTTCCAGTACAAGTTACACCTGTAACCAAGTTTGCTTCAGAAGTATCAAGTGCAAGTGCTTACAACTTAATCCTTGTAGGTGGACCATGTGCTAACGCATTGGTTGAAGACTTGTTTGATATGACTTGTGAAAGTTGGGCTTACGCAGAAGGTGAAGCTGTAATTAAATTAGCTGAAAATGGAGACAAAGTAGCAATGTTAGTAGCTGGTACTTCCGGTGAAGACACAAGAAGAGCTGCAAAAGCTTTATTGAGCTATAGTGATTACGACTTTAGTGGTTCCGAAGTTATGGTTAGTGGAACTAGTCTAGAAGACATTAACGTAGAAGCTATCTAAGGCTAAAACCTTTTTATTTTTTTATTTTTTTAGAAAACCTTTTTAATTCTAAGATTTTTTCTATTGTTTATGAGAAGGTATAGAACTAGAGAAGAGATTGCTGAAAGAAAGAAGAAGATATTTACTGTTGTTATTGGGTTGTTTTTTATATTTATCATGGTTATGAGTGCTTTGTATTATGGGTTAGATGATACTGAAAAAGTTGTTTATAATGATTTGAAGTTTGTAAATACTGGGCAAGGATGGGTTGCTTATAATAGCAAGGATAAAATTATTATTTGGACTGATCCTTCAGAATTAGAAAATTATAATGTGGATATATCTGGGTTTGAAAGTTTGACTAAGATTTATTTGAGTATTAATCCAGAAGAGAATGTAAAATATGCTATTAATGATTTGTATAATAATTTTGAGTTCGAACAGATTTCATTAGCTTGTTATGAGGATAATGAGCTTTGTAGTGATATGGTTTTGAAAACCTGTGAGGATGCAACTCCCTATATTGGGGTAATTATTTTAAGAGAAGCAAATGAAATGAAACCAAAGTTAGTTTAGATGGAAATTGTTTGATTATTGAAGGTCAAGATTTATTAAAAATTGTGGATGGAGTGGTAGTAGAAAATGAAGGACAATAATTTATCTTATGTTATATTAGTTTTAGTAGGATTATTATTAGGGTTTGGGGTGTTTATTTTTTTGAATGAACCTGAGACTTATGTAGAAAATAATTATGTTTATAGTAATGGTAATGAGATGTTTAATGTGACTGTTGTTAGTGCAAATGAATCTTATGTTCAGTTATATGTTGGGGATGATGAAACACCTTATTTAATTGCATTAAGGAATGATCCAGCATCATTAGAAGATATTGTTGTTGAAGGAGTATTGAATACAAGAATTTTCAATGATGAACAGATTTGGTTGACAATTAATCCTAATGCGAATCTTACTGGGAAAACTACTGTAGCTGTGCTTGAAGTGGATAAAATCATTGATAATGAAAAT
>JAGWAA010000049.1 GCA_018302165.1 Candidatus Woesearchaeota archaeon | reverse complement strand
ACTGATGCAAATCTAATGTATGAGACCTTATCCACTTTCTTCAACTGATTCATTACTTCTTCTCCAATTTTTTTTGAATCAATTTCATTAGTCTCCATTGATCTTAATTTCTGTTCTATAATTTCCACAATAGAATCTATTTTTTCTTTTTCTAATCTTTTTTCAGCTGCTCTTTCAACCCCTTTCCTAATTTTTTCTACATCAAAAGTTTCTTTCTTTCCACCTTTTTTTAGAACTATAAGGTTAATATTCTCAACTTTTTCATAAGTTGTGAATCTTTTACTACACTTTTCGCACTCTCTTCTTCTACGGGTTTGTTCATCTGATTCTCTAGAATCAATAACTTTTGTTTCAGATTCCCCACAAAATGGACATTTCATACTTTTCACCCCTTATACTAGATATTGTGCTTAAAGCATTATTAAAGACTAGATATGGTGGTTAACTATAGAATTTATAAACTTTTATCTACTCTAAATATAGTATCAATAATAAAACTCTCTTCTATTCAATACAGGAGCTTTAATTCTAAACAAATCGACGCTAAAACTTAGCACAATAAAATATTTAAACTCCAAATTTTCTTCCAAAATTATGAAAAAATTAATTTTCTTGCTTTTTAGTCGCAGCACAAGAAGAAGTCCAAGTTGGTTTATATTTACTTAACTTAGGCAAATTTGATATTTCTACTGGTTCATTCACAGCAGATTTTTATTTATCTATGGAATGTGAAAATGAATGTTCTCCAGAAAATTTTGAATTTATGAATGGTAGAGCTTCAACCATAGAAAAAATTATTGATGAACCCAACTCCAAATTTTATCGTATCCAAGCAAACCTCAATTCTCAAATTGATTTAAAGAAATTCCCTTTCGATTCTCAACAATTAGAAATCATTCTTGAGGACAAAGAAAAGACTAATGATGAATTAGTTTATGTAGCCAATATGGACCAATCTGGTATTGATGATTCCATTGCTTTTTCTGGTTGGAACTTAGATGGTTGGAATGCAGAAGTCTCAGAGCATACTTACTCTGTATATGATGAAACTTATTCTCAATATATTTACAGTATCAATATTTCCAGAATCTTTTTCAACGCTTTTTTGAAAACTTTCCTTCCAGTAATATTTACTTTGTTAGTAATCTTATGTAGTTTTTTAATTGACACAGACAAAATCACAACTAGATTAGCAATGGCAAGTTCAAGTTTAGTGGCTGCAGTAATGTTCCATGTTTCGATTTCAAACCAAATCCCTCCTGTAGGCTATTTGACTTTTGCAGATAAATTCATGATCTTAACTTACTTTGTATTATTGTTCACATTCACTTTGAACATATTGATCCTAGAACTTCAAGAACAAAAGAAGAACGATTTAGCAGAAAGAATTCATAGAAAAACTGAGTACGCAGTATTCTTTGTGATTCCAATAATTTATTTATTATTATTCCTTATTTTTGCTTAAAATCTTTTAATGTATTTTGTTCTAATCTTTTATAGGTTGCCCAACTTCTTCTAAATATCTCTGGGAATTTTTTTGCATTCCTCTTCAAAAATTCTTGAGTAGTCGGATCTGAAGGATACCCTGAACCAATCGCACCATATTTCTTTTGCAATTGTTCAATAGCCCTGTCCCTAGTCACTTTTGCAATAATAGATGCTGCTGCGACTGGAATATTTTTTTCAGCATTATGCTCTAAAACTAAATTTATTTTTTCTTTCAAAAATTTCTCTAAAAATTCTTTATATGCCGGAATATTATTACTCGGACAATCTACAATTGCTTTGTCAAACTTTAATGCATTTAAAATCATTGCAGTTTTAATAGCTTCAAGTTGATTTAAATTAGTCGTCTCAGAATTAACTGCTTCATCAATCTCTTTTGGCTCAACAATCAATACAATATAATCCTTGACAATCTTTTTTATTGGCTCAAATAATTCTTCTCTCTTTCTTGGTGTAAGCAACTTAGAATCTTTAACTCCAATTTCTTTAAGCCTAGCTATATCACTATCATCAACTACTGCTCCACACATTACTAAGGGTCCGATGAGAGGTCCTCTTGGCCTGATATTTTTAAATCAGTCTGCCAGCTTCATCAACCCCGACAATTAATGTCATATTAAAAATAATAATCAATTCTCTTTTTAACCTTTTTGTAGATTTTTATCTATCTCTATATTATAATCCTAAGTCCTATCCGCTATTCCAGGTTTTATTCTAACCTAACACCATTCCTAACAAACTTTTTCTTAAACTCTAATCTTTTCTTAACAAACTCTCTATCAATAACATTCATTCCAAGAATTTTGAACAATGCTTCAACATCTTTTTCATTTCGTAATTCAGATTTATCCTTAGCAAAAGTTCCAATCACCATTTTAACTTTATATTTTTTACACAATTTAATATTTTGTATAATTCTTCCAAACAATTCTCCTCGCCTATTTGAATTTAGAATTAAACTTAGTGAAAAACCTATAGCAATATCATTTTCTTTAGCAAGTTTGCATAATACTTCATTTAATCCAGAATCTTTTTGATAAATTTTATCTTTTCTATAACCTTGGTGTGGATCTAATAATATATCAACATACTTAGAACTCAAGTTTTTTCGATTTAATTCATCATCACCACCTTGCAAAATAATAATATTTTCTCTAATAAAAGTATTTGGAATTCTTTTCAGAATTTCAACTTTATATCCATTCCCATCAAAACAAATGATATCCATAAAATAAATAATGAAAAAATGTATTTAAAGCTAACTAAAAAATAAAAAAATTAATTTATCCACAATCTGCAGGATCACAATTCCAAGTTCCTTCTGGATATTCATAACAAACACATGCTTCTGAATCAACTGAACCAAAAGAGAAACTAGGTTTTATGCTCTTTATTTTTACTGAAGGCGCAACAACCGGAGCTCCTTCTCCAACTCCAGTTTCATCAACTGTATTGACTGAAGCACAAAGCTCTGTAATCTGTTCAGAACTTAATGTTACTTCTGAACTTTCCTGGGTTGAACAAGCACTAACTAATAACAAACTTAAAACCCCTATTACCAACATTATCCTTTTCATCTAATCACCTCCTCTTCTAAATTATAATCTAAAATAATATTTAAATTTAACTAATAATATTGCTCATCTCCAAAGATTTCATCTGTTGGTTTATTTAACAATTCTTCAGCAGAACTTTTCATCAAACCCTTATATTCATCTGGTTTATAGACCTTTCCGCCTTTTCTTTTGTCTTCTTTCTTCTCTTTAATTTCTTCTTTTTTCTCTTCCTTAGCTTCCACTTTATCTTTTTTTTCTTTCTCTTCTAATTTTTCATTTCTTCTATCAATTATAATCGGTTTCTTTTCTTCTTTTTTCTCTTCCTTAGCTTCCACTTTTTCTTTCTTCTCTTTAATTTCTTCTTTTTTCTCTTCCTTAGCTTCCACTTTATCTTTCTTCTCTTCTTGGAAGTATTGTTTTACAAATTCTTCAGTAACTTTTCGTCTTCCTGAATCAATAGAAAGTTTAGAAAGTTCTTCACAAGTTTTTAACAATGTTCTAACATTATCTCCTGTCTTTTGGTAAACCTTTCTTATTATTGAATCTGTAAGCAAAGGTATATCTCCAATTCTTTTTCGGATAATCAACACGGCAAGGTCTTCATTCAATCTTCCCATATCCACTTCTTCAAGATTACTTTTCAAACCACCAATAATATTTTCTTTTTTAATCCCTTTACCCATTAGCACAACAGATTTAATATACCCTTCTTGATAATATGGATAAATTCTTTCGTAATCTTTTGCATCTAAATCTTGTGCTTCATCTAAAAGTAAAATCATATCTTTTGGCTTCATATCAAACCATTCCCCAATAATACCATATCTTCCGTTTAACAAATTTTTTACATCTAATCTTCCTTCAATCCTATTACAACTATAATATATGACTTGTTTTTTCCCACCAAAATCATTTAATAATCTTTTTAGGATTGTACTTTTTCCATTTCCATAATCCCCATCAACAAGAATAATTTTTTTATTTAATATTCCATAAGAGATTTCATCCACTACTTTTTCATATCCAATAGCCTGATCATGAAATGCTGCCGGTTTAATACTAAACGGATTACTAAAGAATCCAATCTCTTTATACCAAATTTTATTCATTTTCCACCTCTTTCAAATAATTTCCTCACATCTTCTTCATTAAGATTTCTATTTTCAATATAAATTTTACAAACTTTCTCTGAATTATCAAAAAACTTTTTCATATTCTTATTTGAATTTTTATAAATCTCTTTGATTATTCTATCACTCAGGATTGTTTGACCAAGTTTATCTCTTAAAACTTGTACTGCTTCAAACTCTGTTAATGGCTTAATCTTTGCAGTTTTTCTAATCCTTTGTTCAATGCTCCCATTCAATTTCAATTTTGTAGAATCCTTTGTTGTAATTATAACAGCTCTCAAATGATTACTATCATAAAAATATTTTATTCTTTCCATATTCTTATTACTCAAGAATTCAACATTATCTAATAATAGAATCATATTTTTTGGATATTTTTTGAATAACCATCCACTTAATCCATTTTTATTTATAATAACTTTTTCAACATTCAACTCTTTATCTAATTCTTTACAATCTATGAACGCAATATCGCCTTTTCCACCAAACTTTTTTATTACTTCTTTCAATATTTTTGTTTTTCCAGAACCTTCTTCACCTTCAATTATTAAAATATTCCCTGATTCAATAGTATAAAGTGCTTCATTCAATAATTCTTCATTACCATGATATCTTGTTTCAATGAATAAAGGATTCTCATCAAAGTCCAATTCTTCAAACCATTCCATCTTATTCTAACTCCCTTGCTCTTTTTCTAAAATTTTCAGCTTTTTTATAATATTTCTCAGAAGCATCAAAATTTCCAGAATGATATGCTTTCTCTCCTTTAAAATGCAAATTTCTTGCTTTTTTATAATATTTCGTAGCACTATCCTGAAATAAATACATAGCTGCTAATACAATGATAACAAACGCCAACACAACTAAAATTAATATTTTCCACCATTCCATTTAGCAATCACTCCGTATTTTGCTTTATTTCTCTCAATTTATAAGTATTTTTATTGTTTACTACTTATTTTAAGTAGCCTATTGTTCTGAGTTGGTGGTTACATTAAATATAATTATAAAATATATTTTAAAGTCTCTATCCTAATAATTTAGCAATTCTTGGTGCAATCATAACTTTGTAAAATAATATAGGATTCTGTACTCCTCCAAAAACTTGTCCTTGATATTGCATCTCATTAATTAATATTGACAATTTACCCTCATCCCAAGCTTTATTAAACATTCTTCTATCAATTGTCGTTCCTGCAATTCCAACTTGTTCTCTTGTTAATTCTAAACTTGGTCTTGCATGTGCATCTGAAGCATAAACAACTTTCAATTTTTGTTTTCTAGCTGTTTCAAAAACCCAAAAATTTGTTGGTGTCATCCACAAAGAATTTGTTGAATTCAACCCTTCAACTGCAGCTCCATATTCTCTTGCTAATTTTACAACAGTACCTCTTTCTTCTCTATTTGCATAAACAAATTCTATTTTTCTTGCAGGGATTGTAAATGGATGCGCTATAGTTGCAGACTTATGTTCAATTTTAGTTCTTTTCAAAATTTCTTGAGCAGAATCATAATCCGGTCTCATTCCATGCACAACAATATGCATTTGATGGTTATCATGCAAAAATCCTCCATGACTTCCTTCAACAATAGCTTCCATCTCTCTTCCTTGGAAAAGTATTAATCTTCTATTATCATTTTTTCTTCTTAATACAGTCATTTCATAATCAGAATTAACTATTTCTATGTCGCGTTCGTTCAATCTTCCAATAAATTCTTCATAACAAATTACATGTTCTGGATTTCCACTTGCTAAACCATAATCACAAATTGCTTGCGCAGAAACTCCTTTTTCATATAAAGCTTGAACAACTTCACTTGGTTTTAAAGACTTATGAAAATGTGCATGTGGATCAACTAATACTCTATTTTCTGGTAATTCACTTCTATTAAACATCATTTTTAACAAAGGTCTCAAATCCATAATCTAAT
>JAGWAA010000048.1 GCA_018302165.1 Candidatus Woesearchaeota archaeon | reverse complement strand
TCTGGCTCAGTTCTTCTCCAGCTTTTATACAAAGTAGAGAGAATATTTCTAGTTCTATCTTTGTAAAGTTAACTTTATATATATCCATTTTAATTTATACGTATCCACTTATGTTTATATACTTTTTGGTAGTTTAGATTTAGAAGGAATAAGCTTTCCACAATCTAAAGAGTCTTATAACATTCAGGAAAAAAATCTAATTTAAACTCTTTTGAAACAATACAAAATTCATGATTTTTAATGATATCAGAATATTTTTCTTTAATCTCTAAAATAATTTTTTGGAATTCATCATAATCATTTAATTCTAAATCTAATTCAAAATCCCAAGCCCCCATAACTCTCTGTGGCCAAACTACTCCAGGGATTTTTGAACAATAACCTATAAAACTATTAAGCCTTTTTTCAGTAGGATTTGATAAATATATTATCAATTTACAAAAAATCCTTCCAATTGCTTTTGGTTCTAAATGTGATTTATATGTAAGAATTATTTTTTTCTTCTCTAAATCTTTCAAATGATACTGTATAATCCTTGGAGTAGTCTTGGCTATTTTTGCTATTTCTGTAATTGGTGTTCTAGCATTATTTGTAATAATTTTAAGTATTTCTTCATCTAATTTATCTATTTTTTCTGTCTTGTCTTTACTTGTATGATAAACAATTTTTCTATTTATGGCTTTATTTTCAGAAGAAAGAAAACCTCTTGTCTCATGAACTAAATATAATGTAGTTGTAACAGCCTTTTCTTGTATGAAAACTGAAAACTGATTTAAGAAAAATTGAATTTCATCGTCAAATTCATTGACATTATGGACAATAAAACTAGTTATTAAATCCCATCTTCCTGTAGTTAATACAACCCATTCAGTATTCTTATGAGAGTTAAAATATTTTCCAATCTCTTCTAATTTGTTTTTATCAATATTTGTAAAACGTAAATATAATTTATACTTTGAATAGCCTAATTTAAAATAATTAATAATAGTATTAAATCTCAATATTACTCCTTTTTCAAGAAGCCTATCAATTCTATATTTAACTACTTCTTTGCTTAGATTTACTTTTTTAGCAATTTGGTTATTAGACCTTCTAGAATTAAGTTCCAATTCTACTAATATCTTCTTATCTTTTAAATCTAATCCATAAGTTTCCATATTCTAGCATATATACATTTTATATATAAATCTTGTTATTATGATAAAAATTAGTCTAGAAGATTTTATGTATATGTTGTCTTTTTTGAATGGTATGAGATTATCAGAAAAAGCTTACTTTGGATTAGGAAGAGTTCCAATAGGAATTGGTGCAGTGATTAAAGGATGGGATATTACTGAAGAGTATTATAGAGATCCAACTAAATTACCTGCAGTAGATTTTAGGGCTATGACTAATGCCTGCAGTCATGATTGCCATCATTGTTATACTGATAAGAATCCCAGAACATTAACTTTAACACAAATAAAAGGAGTAATAAAACAACTTGCTTTAAGAAAGACTTATTCAATAAATTATCTTGGTGAAGGAGAGCCAACTTTAGATAAAAACTTTTTTGAGATTATAGAATATACTTCTACAAATGGAATAATCCCCGTAGTATTTACAGATGCTGCAACAAGATTATTAGATAAAGGTTTTGTTAGAAGATTATATGATTCAGGTGCAAGTGTCATTCCTAAATGTGATAGCTTGTTTAATGCAAAATATCAGAATTGGATTGTAAGAGATAAAAGCCAGGTTTTTTTTGACAGAAGGAATAAAGCAATTGAACTATTAATGGAAGAAGGATTTAATGAAATAAGAGAAGATGGCACAACTCGTTTAGGATTTGATATGGTTCTTTCTTCAAGAAATATGAAAGAAGTTGAAAGAACATTAATCTATTGTAGAGATAGAAACCTTTGGATTATTTTTGCTTTTCATTTACCTTCTGGTAGAAGTGCAAAAGAAGATTTTGATAGCTCTTTAATTGTTTCTGATAACAAAAAGAGAATGATTAAAGAAACTGTTAGAAAAGTTGATTTGAAATATGAATTTAAACATCCAGTTTTAAATAATTTTTTAACAAGAGGTTGTATAGAATTTATGCAAATATTTGGTGATGGTAGAGTTAGTCCTTGCCCAGGTAATGAAACTATTATTGGCAATGTTAAAGAGCAATCAATTGATGAATTAGAAAAAAGAATATTAGAATCTTTCCCTTGCCATAATCGTAAGAGTTTTGATGGAATTTGTTTATATAGAAATAAGGTAGATTAGTTATTTCTGCACAAACTCAAACTTCCTAAATTAAATTCTTATCACTGCATTTATACTTTAAATTTCCAAAATCTATTTCAGCAATATGATGAACTCCTGGTCTTTCTGGATCTGCTCCACTTGAACCTCGTATTGTAACAGGCAAATTGGTTTCACTTGAAGCACTTAATATTCTTAATACATATCCTAAATCATCCTTAATTCCGACCATTCCAGCTATACACACGAAAAAATTTGGTTCATTAATGCTCTGTAACAATCCTGAATAAAACCCTTGAGGATTACCAAATACTCCAAGATAATGGTCTTCTCTGCAACCTCTTACAATTCCTGTAACTTCAATATACATTGGATTACCAGGGTTAATTAAATCTGTTAGTTCTACTTTCTGGTATGTTCGTATACCCATTTTATCCTAAAAATTAATAACTCCCTAATAAATGTTTACTTTATTTGTCTAAACTTTAGTACCATCTCTTTTCTTAAAACATATCAAAAACATTAAATCTTCTTTGTGTCTCTCTAGCCATAAGTTCTTCCAGCCCTATAATATTCATCAACTAAAAAATCAATTCCATCAAAATCAGAAATTGGTACTATATATGGTACTTCTATTTTTTTATCCCCATCTCTAATAATAACTGGGTTTTCTGCATCTATTAAGAATGGTTTTCCATCAGTATACACAACATTAAATGCATGAGGAATTCCTCCTCTCATATTATCATGCCTCAGTATTCCCATTATAAAAAAAGCATCTGTTTCTTCCTGTTTCGCTAATTGGACTAAGATTGCTTTTTCTAGGCATTCTCCAACCCCTAATTCAATAGCTCTTGACAAATCAGCTATTCTCGTTTCTCCAAAGATTTGTGGGATGTATTGGTTTCTTCTTAATCTTAATCGATTAAATAGTTCTAAATAAAATTCATTGTCTGTTAAACCATTTCTAAATATTTTATATAATTCTAAATCATCAATTTGATAGCAAAAAGTTTTAGCAGCTAAATTTGTTGAAATTCTCTCTCCTAATTGTATATTGTTTTTAACCCATTCAGGATTTTTTTCTGCAGCTTCAAGTAGTTTTTGCTTAAGAACCATAAGTTTTTAACAATTTAATCTTATTTAAATTTATCTCTAATTAATAGTAACATATAAATAATTTAAATTCCAATTTTTCCAAAAATGTACTTAATTGGTAACAAATTCATCTTTCTTAATCAATTTCCAACCTTCAAAAACAACCAATCCAATACTACTCACTGCAACAGAAATTAACAATTGATTCAAAGTCAAAGGTACAAATCCAAATACTTTTCCTAATACAGTATAGACTGCAATCATATGCAAAGCGGTAGAAACTAAAATTGCACCAATTAAATATTTATTATCAAATACATGATCTTTAAAAATACTTTTGCTTGATTTACAAGTTATTACAAAAAATAATTCAAACATAATTGCAGTTGTTATAATCATAGTTCTTGCAATATCTAATGAAAAATTT
This sequence comes from Candidatus Woesearchaeota archaeon, assembly GCA_018302165.1. Classification (GTDB taxonomy): domain Archaea; phylum Nanobdellota; class Nanobdellia; order SCGC-AAA011-G17; family GW2011-AR17; genus JAGVZZ01. Next base: position 5,445 of record JAGWAA010000048.1, on the reverse strand, counting down.
AACCCATAAATAAAAATAACCATACACACAATAAAGTTTAATATCCCCGCAACAACCACGCTCTTCCAAATTCCTTTTAACAGTCCATTCTTTGAAGGTTTTCTCTTCATGATATTATCTTCTGACTTTTCAAAACCTAATGCTAATGCCGGTAAAGAATCAGTAACAAGATTCATCCATAAAATTGCTAAGGGCAATAAGGGTAAAGGCAAACCAATAATAAATGAAAACATAACAATAAAAATTCCTGCAACATTCGTGGCTAAAAGAAATTTAACAGCTTTTTTAATATTCTCAAAAACAGTTCTTCCTTCTTTTATTCCATTTATAATCGAAGAGAAATTATCATCCAAAAGAACAAGATCAGCACCATCTCTAACAACATCACTTCCTCTAATACCCATTGCAATTCCAATATCTGCTTTTTTTAATGCTAAAAGATCATTAATTCCATCACCAGTAACCGCAACTGTATGATTATGTTGTTTAAGGACTTCTACAATTCTTAATTTTTGTTTTGGAGTCACTCTTGCAAATATAATATATTCCATAACTATTTTATCAAATTGTTTTGCATTTAATTTATCTAATTCCTCACCAGAAATTGCTTTTCCTTCTAAACCAATCTTTGAAGCAATAGTTCTTGTAGTAAAAGGAGAATCTCCTGTTATAATTTTTATTTCTATTCCAGCTTCCAATGCTTCTTTTATTGCATCTTTTACTTCTTTTCTTGGTGGATCAAGCATCGCTGTAAATCCAGAAAATATCAAATTCTCCTCAGCCTTTTTTTGTTCCAATCCATTTACTTCAGTATAAGCAAACCCCAAAACTCTTAATCCTTTTTTGGCATATTCTTTTTCTATCTCAAATAATTCATCTCTTCTTTTCTCACTAATTTTATAAACTCTATCATTAATTAATTCTCTATTACACCTTTTTATGATTTCATTTGGTGCACCTTTTACATAACTAGTAAATTGCTCATTTTCTTGTCTAATAATAGACATAATTTTTCTTTGTGAATCAAAAGCATATTCTTTAATTCTAATATTTTTTTCAGTTATTTTTTTCTTATCAAAACTATTACTATTAGCAAATTTAACTAAAGCTACTTCAGTAGGGTCTCCAATAAAATCTTTGCCTTCTATTCTAGCATTATTACATAAGATTGCAATTTTTAATAACTGCTTTGTATCATTATCTAGTTTAAGATTATTTGCTGAATAATAATTATTAGTATAAATCCCTTCAACAATTAATTCTTCTTCAGTTAAAGTTCCAGTTTTATCCGTGCAAATAATTGTTGTACTTCCTAAAGTTTCAACAATGGGTAATTTTTTTACAAGTACATTAACTAATTGCATTCTTCCAATCGCTAAAGCCAAAATAATCGCAATTACAGCAGGCAATCCTTCAGGAATTGCACTTACAGCCATACTAATCGATAATAAAATCATTTCAAAAGTTTCAATTCCAACAAACAATCCAATCACTAAATTAATTAAAACTAAAACAATAACAACTACAGAAACTATTTTTGAGAAACTATTAATCCGTTTTTCTAAGGGCGTAATAGCTTTTTCAGTTTCTTGCACTAATTCTGCTAATTTTCCGAATTCTGTTTCTTTTCCTGTTGCAACAACAATGGCTTTACATTTACCTTTTACAATCATTGTCCCAGCATAAATCATATTTTTTCTTTCTGAAATTTTTGTATTCAATCTAACAGCATTATTAAATTTTTCAATAGGATAACTTTCTCCTGTTAATATTGCTTCATTAACTTCAAGATTTTCTTGCTCAATTATTCTACAATCAGCTAATACCTTTGCCCCTTCATTTAAAACTAATATATCTCCTGGAACTAAATCACTGGACTTTATAACTTTTTGAGATCCATCTCGTAATACTATTACTGAGAATTTTAAACTCTTTTTTAATTTAAATATAATTTCTTCAGATTTATATTCCTGAAAAAAACCTATTGCTGTATTTATAACAATTACAAAGAATATTACTGCTGCATCAACATAGCTTTGAATAAATACTGAGAACAATGTAGCCGCCAAAAGAATAAATATCAATATCGATTTAAATTGGTTAAAAAGAATTTTTAATTTTTTATATTTTTTTATTTCTTCTATTTCATTTGGACCATATTTCTTTAATCTGTTATTAACTTCTTTATTTTCAAGCCCAAAATCAGTAGTTTTTAATTTAGCAAATACCTCTTTTACTTCTAAATTATGCCAGCTCATCAAATATTACTCTAGTTATTTCTTTTTATAATATTTTGGTATCAAATCAATAACATAACTATAATCCCAAGGGTGTTGAAGGTAAAACTAATTAGAAATAATTTTAGTGGTTTAATTTTTGAAAAACCAGCCATTAAAGTAATTCCTAATTCATCTGGTAATGGCGAGGCAATCACTAATCCTGCAAAGGAATAGATTAGATATTTCTTTATTCTATGATTAAACATTGAATTAATAATTAAATTAGTTTTTTTAAGTAAGAAAGTCTTATTTAATTGTTTAAATTCATCTTTAAGTGATGTCCTTACAAAATAAAAAATAATCATATCACCGATTAAAGCTCCTAATCCTCCAATTAATCCCAATAACAATATTTTCTCAGTATTTAATGTAATAAAATAACCAATTGAAAAAGCAGTAGTAAAACCAAATGTAAAAAATAAACCAGCTATAAAATTATCAATATAAATATTTCCTATTCCATGCAATGATTGGACAAAACTTTCATTACTAAATAAAATATATGCAATAATAATTGAACTAACTAATAAAAATAATTTTGGATATTTAAACTTAAATAACCTTTTCATAAAGTCACTAAATAGTTCTAATCTTAAATATCTTTGCTCTATTTATACAAACTTTAATAAACATTTAACTTCAACAATACTCTATGGATGATATTCTTTTAAGAATCCAAAGAGAAGAAATAAACCAACATTATATATATAAACTAATTGCAAAAAGGGCAAAAACTATTCGTGAAAAAAGAATCTTAATTAAACTTTCTAATCAAGAGCTCGTCCATTATAATTTTTGGAAATCTCTTACAAAACAAGAAATAAAACCTAACAAATTTAAAATATTAAAATATTCTCTAATCACAAAATTATTTGGATTAACTTTCGGTATTCGTTCATTAGAAAATGAAGAAAAATCAATAATTAAAGATTATGGTCATTTAGTCAAAAAATATCCTACTTCAAAAAAAATAATTTATGATAGCGAAAAACATGAGGAAGAGTTAATTTCATTAATAAAGGAAGAACGTTTAAATTATCTTAGTTCTATGGTTCTTGGAATAAATGATGCATTAGTAGAATTAACAGGAGCATTAGCAGGATTTACATTCGCATTAAAAAATCCTAAATTGATTGCAATTATAGGATTAATTACAGGTATTGCAGCTTCTTTATCTATGGCTGCTTCAGAATATCTTTCTATAAAATCAGATCCTTCCTTAAAAAAAGCTAAGACTGCAGCAGTTTATACTGGAGTGGCATATATTTTTACAGTATTAGTTTTAATCCTACCATATTTAATTTTTAATAATATCTATTTATCACTTACAAACATGATAATTAATGCAATAATTATAATTTTCTTTTTTACTTATTATCTTTCAGTTGCAAAGAATTTATCTTTTAAGAAAAAATTTCTTGAGATGGCAATCATTAGTTTAAGTATAGCTTTAATATCATTTTTTATAGGTTTTATTATTAATTATTTCTTTAGCATCCCGATTTAATTTAATTCCAATAAACCATCTTTTTTCATTTTCGAATGTTTGTTTCCAAAGTTTAGAAAATCTATTTAATGAAAACTTCAAATTAGAACCATGAGTAGGATCTTTAAGTATAATATATTTATCATTAATCTCTTTAATAACAGCATAATGCCCTACTTTCATTTTCTCTTCAGTATAACATATAATAATAATATACTCTCTATTAAAGGCCCCTATTAAATCATTAGTTGTTGCAACTCTTTTAACTATATAATTTAATTTAAACTTTTCAGCAACTTCTGGAAATGCTTTATTATTTGTTCCAATTCTTGAATTTGTTTTGAGTAATTTAATTAATTGTTTTTCAGTCCTATTTATCCCTAGAGTAACTAAAGCAATTCTCATTGCTGCTGGTCCACAACTCCATTTTTTTTCTTGATAAAAGAAAGGCATAATCTAATATTAGCCGAATAATATAAAAAACTATCTTAATAACTACCAAAACTCTTTTATACCATTAAATTTTATTTAAACAAATGAAAATTGCAAAAAATGGCGATAAAGTAAAGGTCGAATATACATTAACCTTAGACGATGGCCAAGTAGTTGATACTTCTAAAGGCAGAGACCCATTAGAGTTTACACTTGGTGAAGGTCATGTAATAAAAGGTTTCAATGATGCTATTATTGGAATGAAAGTTGACGAAGAAAAAGATTTCAAAGTCGAACCCAAAGAGGCATATGGTGAACCAAACCCACAATTAATGATTATTGGTCTTACAATGCAAGATGGTAGAAAATCTATGGGTAAAATATTTGAAATCACCGAAGAATACCTTGGAATTGATTTGAATCATCCATTATCTGGTCAAGTTTTAAATTTTCATATAAAATTAATTTCTTTTTAATTTTTTTTCAAAATAAATTTATTCCTTGGGATATAAAATCTTAATTTTAAACTTTTTCCTTTTGAAATCCCAATTCTTGTACTCATAACAATTCTTTTTGGTGTTTCATATTCTTCTAATTTTAAATTTCCCGAGAATAAATCTTTTTTATTATATTGCTTTGTAATATTTAATGCTTCAACTAATTTTGCAGGACCATTACATAAATCTTTTTCTTTATTTCTATTTATTTTCATTAATTTAATTCCATCTAAGGGTTCTAATGCTCTAATCAAAACCGCTTCTCCAATATCTTTTTTATTTGTAACAATATTAAAACAATGGTGAACACCATATACTCTATGTTTCATGAATTAATTTCATTCCAAGTAATTTCTTAGCAACTTCTTTAGTATTCAAAAAAAAATCTTTATTCATCATCTCCACACTCTTTTCCTTCTCTCATTCTATTCAAATAAATATTCATTTTTTCTTTTACATCTTTTTCTAATTCTTTTTCTAATTTTAATGCTTCAATTTCTTTATCCCATTCAACTGTAGGAAGTTTAGTAATTGTTCCAAACATTTTTCTTCCAGATTTTTTTATATCTTCCTCAATTCTAAAAGCCTGTTTTGTTCCAAACATTTTCGTTGCAGAAAATTTAGTAAAAGCATTCGCTCCAGCTTTCATTAATTCCCCTACTTCTTCATACCTTCTTGGTGTTGTTCCAGCAATTATTTCCATTTTTGGGAATCTTATTCTAGTATTCGCAATCCACCATAAATAATCGTC
>JAGWAA010000047.1 GCA_018302165.1 Candidatus Woesearchaeota archaeon | reverse complement strand
AGGATGTTTATGCTAAAGCTCATGAGGGTTTAGTAATTGTTTGTCATGATATCTTTGTTGGTTTTGATAATGGAATTTTATTAGTTCGAAGAAATAATGTTCCCGCTAAAGACTTGTTATGGCCTCTTGGGGGTAGAGTTTTAAGGGGAGTTCCTATCGTAGAATCATTAAAGCAAAAAGTTTTTACTGAGGCTAATTTAATTATATCTGATGTTAAAGAATTAGGTTTTGCAAGGACTTTTTTTAATTCTGAACCTTTTGGTCATGGACATGGAACTGATACTATTAATTTTGTTTATTCTGGAAGAAGTAATAGTCCAATTAGATTAGATGATCTTCATACTCAACCTACTATTGTTTCTTGTGAGGATTATTCTAAAATAAGATCTGGTTTACATCCTTATGTAAGTGATTTTATGGATTTAGCTTTTAAAGAGTTTTGAGAATTATTTTATAAATGTTCTTAAGATAGAATTTTGGGGGTAACTTAAACCCTGTATTTTTTCAGGAATTGGTTCTTGTTTAATTTCTTTTTCAAAAATATTCTTATTTTTTATTTCTGTTTTGAAACCGTTAGTATGATTTTTTATTTTTTCTTCTTCAAGATCATTCATAGCCATGATATGGACTAATTCTTTGAATGATATTTTTCGTTTCCATCCTAATATTTTCTCAGCTTTAGATGAATCAGCAATTAAATAGTCAACTTCTGCAGGTCTAAAATGTTCTTTTGAGATTTCTAAAACTAATTCTCCATCAACATATCCTTTTTCGTTTATACCTTCACCTGAAAATGAAATGTTCATACCTAATGCTAAAAATGATTCTTTTACAAATTCTCTCACTGAATGTGCTTCACCAGAACCAACTACAAAGTCTCCTGGGATTGGTTGTTGTAATATTAACCACATTGCTTCTACATAATCTTTTGCATGGCCCCAATCTCTTTTGGCGTCCATATTTCCTAAAGTTATTTTTTTTTGTAAGCCTAATTTTATTCTTGCTGTACCATGGGTAATTTTTCTTGTTACAAATTCTATGCCTCTACGTTCACTTTCATGGTTGAATACAATTCCAACACTTGCATGGATTCCGTATGATTCTCTATAATTTCTTACAATTTCATGAGCGAAAACTTTTGAACAACCATAAGGACTTCTTGGATACCATGGTGTTGATTCATTTTGGGGTACTGTTTGAACTTTACCAAATTGTTCGCTGCTTCCTGCTTGATAGAATTTAATCTTTGGATTAATTTTTCGAATTGCTTCTAAACAATTTATTACACCTAGTGCAGTAACTGATGCAGTTGTGTCTTTGTGCTGCTAAGTTATAAAACTCGTCAGGATTTGATTCTGCAACTACTGTAACCATAGATGATAAATCACTTAAGTCACCTGTTACAATTTTTATTTTTTCTTTTAGATGTTCAATTCTGGATGTATTTGGTGTAGAACTTCTTCTTACTAATCCATAAACTGTATACCCTTTTGATAATAAAAGCTCAGCTAAATAGCTGCCATCCTGTCCCGTTATCCCTGTGATTAATGCTGTTGGCATTTTCTCTCCCTTAATTTTTTATTTAAACTTTCTCTTTAAAAGTTTTGTTTATTTGGTCTTCATATCTGCGAGCAATCCAAAAATAATTATTTGAATCCCTGCAAGTATTAACATTGCAGATAACATTACTCTTGGAATACCGCCGACAATTCCATAATTTAGGTAGTAATAGGAGATATATATTCCAATTAATGTTCCTATTGTTATAAATGTGATTCCGATTTTTCCGAAGAAAGATAATGGATCATAATCTCTGTAAATTCTGATTAAATTAATCCAAGCTTTAATTGCATAATCGAAAGGGCCTTTCATTAAACGGCTTTCTCTTGTTTTTCTTGTGTTTATTGGAATTTCTGTAATCTTGAATTTTAATCTTGCTGCTCTGATTAATTGTTCATGTGTGTATGTGAAATTTGTTGAATATTCAATCTCTTGTGCAACTTCTTTTGTGAATGCTCTGAAACCTGTGGTTGAATCTGTAATTTTTGTTTTTGTTAAGTTTGTAAATACTTTTGCAAATGCTATATTTCCTAATCTTTTTATGAATGGCATTGATTCAATTTCTCCTGTAAATCTTGATCCTAAAACTAAATCATAGCCTTCTTCAATTTTTTTTATTAATTGGGGAATAAATTCTGCTGGATATTGGCCATCTGCATCTGTGTGAACAATTATGTCTGCTTTTTCTTTCAAACAATATTTCATTTCTTCTTTGAATGTTGCTGCTAAACCTTTATTCCTATAATTTGAATAGACTATTGCTCCATGTTGTTTTGCAACTTCTATTGTTTTATCTGTGCTTCCATCATTAAGAACTAATATCTTATATTTATAATTAGTTTTAATCATTTCTAATTTTATCTCTTCAATTACATTCCCTAGAGTTTTCTCTTCATTAAATGCTGGAATAGAAATTATTATTTGCATTCATTGATTTTTTAATTGTTGATTTAAAAGGTTTACTGATTTACATTCTATTTATTTAAAAAGATTATAATGGTAGTTATAAATAACCAAATTAATAGGGAAATTAATAATTGTTTATCTTTGTAAAAATTTTCTAGTTCCCCTGGGATATTTGAGTTAGTTTCTATTAAATAGAGATATCTTAGAATAATATAAGTTGGGATTGGGATTGTATAAATTAATAGTGGGTAAATACTTAGGAATGAATAAAGTGAATAGGATAAAATTAATAGTGTAGTTGATATTATTAATAGTTTGTTTAGTAAATTTTTGGTATAATATTTTAAAACAACTTTATGTTCTTTTGAATAATTGAATTCGTTTATTCTTTTTCCTGTGGCTAATAGAAAACTTAGGAAGAATGTGCAGAGTATTAACCATGGACTTAAGCGTGCGTTTATTATTATGATTCCTGAAATAGCCCTGATAATAAAGTTTGTTGAGATTAATGTTATATCTAAAAATATTTCTTCTTTAAGTTTTAGACTATAAAATAAAGTTAGGAAAAAAATTGCTAATATTAATATGAAAAACTTTTCTGAAATTAATATTGATATTGATAATGAGGTTATTGCTGTTATGATTGCTATAATCCCTGCGAATGTTGTAGAATAGTAATTGTTTGCTATTGGGCGATTTCTTTTTATGGGGTGGAGTTTGTCTTTGTCTTTATCTAAAATGTCATTGATAATATAATTACTTGATGAAATTAAACAAAGTGCTATGAAACCTATTGATGTTAGGATTATTGTTTCGAATGTAATATCTTTTCCTAAAAAGATTAATGCTAGGAAAATGATTAAGTTCTTGTAATATTGTTTTATTCGTAAAAGTTCTAGAAATTGCATAAAATTGTGTTATAATTAGTTATTAAAAGAATTCATGAACTCGGATAGATATGTTTTAGATGTTGGTAAATTTTAAATATCTGGATTTTATTATTAATGTATGGCATCTTGTGAAATGTGTGGTTATAATGGGGAATTAAAAAGGGCTGTTGTCGAAGGAAGTCTTTTATTACTTTGTGATAAGTGTATTAGATTTGGTGAAGTTATTGAATTAAGAAGGCCACCTTCTGATGAGATTGTTTCTGGAAGAATTCAAAAAATGAATACGAGTAGATTTGCTTCAATGAGAACTACTGGTGTTTATTCTGAAGTAGCCGAAGAAGAGTTAGTTGTAAGAAATTATCCTGAGCTTATTAAAAAAGCTAGAGAGAGATTGATTAAAACACAGGATGAAGTTGCTAGAGATATTGCTGAAAAAGTTTCTATTATTCAAGGTGTTGAAAGTGGGCGTTTGGAACCTTCTTTGAAGCTGGCTAAAAAGTTGGAACAATATTTTAAAGTGGATTTGATTAGAAGGATATCTAATAATAAAGAAAAGGAAAATATTGAGGATCATTTGGGGTTGAAACCAGGGTCTATGACTATTGGTGATATTATTAAAATCAAAAAGTAGTTAAACTTTATTTTGTTGATTCTATTTAATTTTGGAGGTAAAAATGGTTGAAACAATTTCTTTAGAAGGAGTTAAGGTTGCTCCTATAGGCGTTAAAATTATTTCTGTTTTATATTATATTGGTGCAGGATTACAAATAGTTATTGCATTACTATCTATGGTTGGTGCTTTATTGTTTAGTTCATTAATTAAATCTCAGATCCCTTTTTTGGGTTTTTTAGGTAGTGGTTTATTGGTTTTATTTGCAATATTTATGATGGGATTTGGGATACTATCTTTTTTTATTGCAAGAGGACTTTGGAAATTAAGACCTTGGGCTAGAATTATTGTTATTGTTTTTGGGATACTTGGAGTTTTGGGGAGTATACCAGCTTTGATTAATGATCCTTTATCTTTAAATTTGATAATTTTACCCATTCAAGGTTTGATAGTGGCTTATTTGCTATTTTTTCCTGAGGCTAAGGAAGCTTTTTCTTAATTTTTTTATTTTTTTAAAATCAAAAAGTAGTTAAACTTTTTTTGAATATTATTCTATTATGAATAAAAAAGAACTTGAGATTAATTTATCCTTATTGAAAGGATTCATTGAAAGGGATATTAAACTTGAGCAGTATCCTACACCGTCTCATATAGCAGCTGAAGTACTTTGGGATTCTAATGTTTCTGGAAAGAAAGTTGCGGATCTTGGTTGTGGGAATGGAATTTTTGGGATTGGTGCTTTGATATTGGGTGCTAAAGAAGTTGTATTTTTAGATATTGATGAAAAAATTTTGAAAGTTGCTAAAGAAAATTTAAAGTTGGTTGAAGATAAGTTTGAAAAAAAATTTAAAGCAAAATTTATTCTAAGTGATGTTAGCGAGTTTGATAAGAAAGTTGATATTATCTTTCAAAATCCACCATTTGGAACGAAAAATGAACATGCTGATAGGGACTTTTTAGAAGTTGCTGTGGAGAATTGTTTAGAATTGTATACTTTTCATAAAACGTCTACGAAAAAGTTTGTGGAAGCTTTTTGTCGGGATAATTCTTTTAAGGTGTTGAAAGAATATAGGTTTAAGTTTCCTTTGAAGGCTGCTTTTAAGTTTCATAAATCTGCTGTTAAAGATATAGAAGTATCTTGTTTTTATGGGAGAAAGATTTAAAAAGGGAGAGTGAAACTCAAATGGTTATGGAAATAGTAGTTTTAGAAAATACTAAGAACAGATTAAGATTCCAGATTGTTGGAAAGACTCATACTTTAGCTAATTTGATTACAAAAAAACTTTGGGATGAAGAGGATATTATAATTTCTGGATATAATTTGAAGCATCCACAGACGAGTAATGTTGAGTTGTTAATTGAAACTACTAAAAAGGATCCAAAGAAAGTTTTATTGGATACTTTAACTAAAATTAAGAAAGAGAGCAATGATTTCAAGGTAGCTTTCAAAAAAATTGCTAAGTAAAGTTTAAAAAGAATTTTCTATTATTACTTTGAATGAATTTTAAAGAGATTGTAAAAAAAGTTTATTGGTTTTTGTTTAAAGATGATTCTATATGGTCGTGGTTAGTTAATTTAGTTTTGGCATTTATTATTGTTAAATTTTTAATTTACCCTGCATTAGCTTTGATTTTAGGAACACAATTGCCTTTAGTTGCAGTTATCTCAGGGAGTATGGAACACGATGGGATGAACTTTGAAGAATTTTGGGATGAGAAAGGTGAATGGTATGAAACTCAAGGTATTACCAAAGAAATGTTTAGGGAATATGATTTTAAAAATGGATTTAATAAGGGTGATGTAATTATCTTGTATAATCCTGATGATATTGAAGTTGGTGAAGTGGGGGTTTATGCCTCGGATTTGCATCAGTATCCAATAATTCATAGAGTTATAAAAATTGATGAAAATGGTTATATTTTTAAAGGAGACCATAATAGTGATAGCGACCCTTATGTGATTCAAAATGAACAATTAATAGGGAAAGCTTTATTTAAAGTGCCAATGATTGGTTGGATTAAGATTTGGTTCGCTGAGTTAGTGGGTATATAGGAGGAAAAGAAATGCTATTTTGTCCGGATTGTGGAAGTATAATGTCGCCTAAAGAAGAGGGTAAAAAAACTTTGTTAGTTTGTGCTTGTGGATATTCAAAAGTTGAAAAGGAAGATATTTTAATCAGAGAAACTGTTAAGGGTGCAAAGAAACTTGAGATTGTCGATGATAAATCTAAGAAGACTATGCCTAAAACACAAGTTGAGTGTACTAAGTGTGGAAATAAGGAAGCTTATTATTGGGCGCAACAGACTAGAGCGAGTGATGAGCCAGAAACACAGTTCTTTGAGTGTACTAAATGTGCATATAGATGGAGGAAGTACGACTAAATGCTTCGAAAATTAAAAGAGGGGGCTAAGAGAAAATCTTTTTTTCTTTTACATATTATTTTTGGGATTTTCTTAATGATTTTTAGTGTTTTAGTAGTTCTTTCAAAATTGGAATTTGTTGAGTCTTCAATATTTTTTTCAAGTTCGTTTATTGAGTTATTATTAATTATATTAGGGGTTGTGGTGATTGTGGATGCAATTAAGCATAGGCATTTGCCAGAGAGAACTGTTGGTTTAATTATTGGGATTGTTATTTTGTTATTTGGGACTTTGCCTTTGTTTCATACAATGGGAATGTTGAAGTTCTTGCCGGTAATATTATTTTTGAATGTAAATTCAATAGTTTTAGCAATATTATTGTTTGTATCTGCTTTTTATTTTATTATGGATAAATTTATTTTATGGTTTAGTTAATTTGTAGATAAACTATTGTTTTACTAAGAAAATGAAGTTACATTGAAGATTGATAAGGATAAAATTGAAATAATTGCTATTGATCCTGCAAATGTTGCTTTGGTGGATTATAAGTTGCTTTCTACTGCGTTTATGGAATATGATGTTCCGAAACCTGAAGAATTGGCTATTAATTTAGAACATTTGAAGCAGGTTTTGAAAAGGGCAAAACCTAATGATGTTGTGTCTATATCTTTAGATGAAGAAAAGAATAGGCTTACATTGTTGTTGAAAGGTGATGGAACTAGAACTTTTAATATTCCTTTGATTACAATTGATGAAGTTGAACAAAAAGTACCTAATTTACAATTTGGGACTAAGGTAACGATGTCTTCAAGTAGGTTTGATGATGCTATTGAAGATATGAGTATAATTTCTGAATCTTTATCTTTAGTTTCACATGCTGATAAATTTTTGATTAAATCTGAGTCTAATTTGAAAGATGGGGTTGTTGAATTACCAACTGCTGAAGAATTGACTATAGAATTAACTGGTGATGCTTTGTCCTCTAAATATTCCATTGAGTATTTGAAGAAAATTTCTAAGGCAAATAAATTATCAGATGTTGTTATTTTAGAGTTTGGTGCTGATTATCCTTTGAGGGCTGAATATAAACTAATGGATAAATTAAGATTAAGTTTTATTCTTGCTCCTAGAGTTAGTAATGATTAAAAAGGATTAGTTGTTTATTTTAAGTATGAAAGTTGTTGCTCAAGAACATACTATGGGTTGTGGTATTGCTTGTGTAGCTTCATTATGTAATCTATCTTATAAGAATGCATTAGATTTTTTTGAAAAGAAATATGCTTGGTCTAGAGGATATTATTGTAGGGAAATTGCTTTTGTTTTGAAGAAAAAAGATTTGGATTATTCTTGGAAAAAAATTAATTTTAAGACAAAATCATTAATAAGAATTGGTTCAATAGTTTTTATTGCTCGTTCTAGTAAATGGCCTTTTGGGCATTATTTGTTAAAAACTGAAAAAGGTTGGATGAATCCTTGGATAAATTTCCCATCAATAACTCCAGTTAAGGCTGGATTTCAAAAGAAATTACCTGGAAAAGCTCAATGGGTGATTTATAGAAATCAATAATGCTTTTTTCTTTTAATTTTGAAGAAGTAGATGTATAAACCTATAATTACTACGAGTGCGATTATGTATAAATATAATTCTAAATTTGGATAGTTGTCTTCTTCGGGGGCCATTTGAATTGGTTGTTCGTTTGCTAATTGACAAGCACCATCTTTACAACCATTAACACAAGGAAGAATGGAATAAGTTGCAATATCATCCATACTACAGAAATATTCTTTTATGTTATCATCTGTGCAAGTGTCTTTGTAAATTTCTTCATTATCAGTGACTAGGCCATATTCATACTTATCTTTGCCGCTATCTGTATCTTCACAAATTGCTAAAGAAAATGGAATTAATAATAAGATTAATATGAATATTGGATATTTCATAATAAGTTAAATAGATATTTAGTTTATAACTTTTTTGGGTTTTTGAATTTGGTTTTGATAATTTTTGTTTCTTTCTTAAGGTCTTTTTCAAGAATTCTAATATCTTTACTAACGTCTTTTGCAATTAATTTGGTATCTTTATTAATTTCTTTTTTAATCTTAGTATAATCTGCTTTACCGGAGATTTTGTGTAAGTGGTGTTTTCCTACTGGTTGTTCATAGAATGGTAAAGCTTTGGCTATTCTTGGAATTCTTTCTATGTTATTAAAAATTCTTAAAATTGATTTTATTCTACTTGTTTTTCCTGCGGCTTCAACTTCTTTTGTTAGTTTTGTAGCTTCTTTAGAAAATTCTAGGCCTTCATGGAATATTAATTGGAATGATTTTACTTCTTTTGGTAACTCTGCGTATATTAGTATTGGTTCTAAAACTCGGAAGATTAAGAAAAATGGAAATATAGCTAGGATATCTAACCAACAAGTTCTAATAAAATTTTTAAAATTTCTAATCCTTCGGTATTTAAAAATTAAGTCTAAACCAAAAATGCTTATTATTGAATAATCTGCGATTAATAATAATGTGTGATATTGGTCTGCTATAACTAAAAAAAAGAATTCTATTATTATTACTGGAATTAAAATAATAACTGCAACTGGAACTAATCTATCTATAATTATTTCTGCCCAAGAATAAATCCTATTTTTCATGATTAGTTTATCTTTGGGTTGGAAGATTAATAAATGTTACCAAAAACATTAAAAAGTTAGATTCATTTTATTTTGTTATGAAGGGGTGGATTTATTTATTTGTGTTTTTGTTTTTGGTTAGTTTTGGTTATGCTGAAAATAATGGTTGTTGTTTGTTAACCACTGCTGGAGATAGTTGTGTTTATACTACTGAGAGTAATTGTGCTGAAGATTTTGTTAATGGTGCGTTATGTGAAAATACTGATGCTTGTAGGACTGGGTGTTGTATTTCTGAAGAAGGGTGTTTTGAAGAAACTGCAGATTATACTTGTTCTTTAAATTCTGGTGAATTTTTTGATGATCAAATTTGTTCTGCTTTTGAAACTTGTCAAATGACTTGTTGTAAGGTTGGAAGTGATTATAGTTTTATGAATTCTGGTGAATGTCAAGCATTGATTGATGAATATGGTAGTGATGTTGTTGGGAGTTATAGTGCTAGTGATGAAGCTGCTTGTGAGGAACTTGAGGATCAAGAGCAGACTGGATGTTGTGTAACTACTAGTGGTTGTAGTATGGGCACTCAAGCTGAATGTGGGAGTTCAAGTTATAATTCTGAAGGGTTTGGGTTCTTTGAGAATGAATATTGTGATAGTGTTTCTTCTTATTTAGCTGAGAAAGATTATGTTGCTAAAGATTATTGTGCTTGTGAAGTTTCTTCGGAACCTGTGTGTGATTCTGATGGTTTGAATATTGTTGAAGTTGATAGTTGTGAGAATTATGGAGAGGTTGTTGAGGCTTGTAATTTTCCTGATGAAATTTGTATAGAAAATAACGGAGTTGCTGAGTGTAGCCTTGGAAGTTGTTATTTTGAGTTGTCGGATAAATTAGTTCCATATAATCCTTTATGGCAAAATAATTTTAGGAATTTGGAATCAAGATGTTTGTATGAAGGGCCGGCGGGAAATTATCAAGATTTGCCGGGTTCGAGGCATTATGTTACTAGATGCTTAGCTGGAGAGGTTGTATTAGAGCCTTGTGATGATTATAGAGAGCAAGTTTGTGTTGATAATTATGTTGATGATTTTGATTGGGCAGAGTGTGTTTCTAATACTGTTGATTCTGAAGAAGAATT
>JAGWAA010000046.1 GCA_018302165.1 Candidatus Woesearchaeota archaeon | reverse complement strand
AAGTGTATCTGAAAATGCACAAATTAAAGTTTCAGCATCAGCACCACCCAAGGCTTTTGAAGAGACTTCAGCATAAACATTCGAAACTGTCGATGAACCCAGATTGTTTATTGCTAACGATGCCGTTGCTGTTTCACCCTGAGCTAAAGTTGTTTCTGAAGGAGACAATGCTACTGGTTGGTTAGAACCACCAAAGATTTCCGCAATTTGAGTTTCTCCTTGCTCAAAAGCACCTGAAGTTAATTCACCTACATCTGTAAATACTGAACGAATCCAGACTAATCCTAAACTAAGAATAGTTATACCTATGACTATAATTATGATTGTGGTCATAGAAAGTTCCACTGCACCTTTTTTATCCATGTAATTCACCTCTAATTTGTTTTAGTTAAGGGGATTTATATATATTTCTTTTTGGATAGAATAAATTTATTTAAAAAAATGAGACCGGGGGGATTTGAACCCCCGACAGCCACGTCTTCAGCGTGGTGCTCTCCCAGGCTGAGCTACAGTTTAATGCTCTTTTGAGACCCATCCAATAACTCAGTTAAAACAGAAGAATCTTTTGAGACCCATCCAATAACTCAGTTAAAACAGAAGAAAATATTGTCCTTTTTAAGTGTTTCTCTTGATTTTTGATAGAATTTTTTGTTTATTATCTTCATTGGGATAATTAATTTCATTAAGAAATTTGATTAATTCGGATTGCCTTTTTATTTTTAAAATAATTCTACTTGTCAATTGATTATCTTTTCTAGTTTTGCGAGGTTTTTCGGAATAAATTCTCATTGTTTTTATATTAAAATGAAATAAAAGATTATCTTTAATTTGATTAAAAAAATAAAAACCATCATTTAATAAAGGGATAATTTTGCTCATACCAAATTTAACAAAAGGAGCACTATAATCAACTGAGCCTTCACAAATAAATAGTCTAGATATAAATTCTCTGAAATATTCTTTGTCCTCTAAAATCCAATTAGGAATTTTAAATCCTTGTGTAACTTTCTCACCACTTGGAACCCCAATATAATATAATGATTTAGAAAGTGGTTTACAGTTTACTCCATAAAGATATGAAACTCCAAAAATATTTGTTGTACAATTTCTAATTTTTCCCTTTATATTAAAATTAGAATAAATCTTTTCTCCAAAAATATTTAATGTTTCTTTAGATTTTGAACAAAAATCAAAACGCCATTTAGGGTAACCTTGTAGATTTCCATCACCCATGATATCTGCAACTAACCCAGCTAATTCTTTAGAACCTTTAATTGGGAATAAATAAGCATACTTTTTTAGCATAGAATTAAATCCTCTTTCAGTAATATAGAATTGTCTAATATCTTCTTTACTTACAAGAATTTTGTCCATAAAATTTAAAAAGAAAATTAATTTAAAAAGCCTGCGCGGGCGTTTGTCCTGTCCGGGGCTTTATATCCTTTTCTTACCAGAAATTAAGTCCTGGAGAGTTTCTTTCAAATCTTTTTCTTTAACTCTAATTTGTTTTTCTGAATCTCTGTCTCTTATTGTTACATCTTTGTTCTTAATAGAATCATAATCAATGGTTATAGCAAAAGGTGTTCCAGATTCTGCAGCCCTTAGATATCTTTTTCCTATTGAACCAGACTCATCATAGTCTACAATAAATTCTCTTTCTAATAAGATTTTAATTTGTTCTGCATAATCAGGTAAATTATCTTTTTTCATTAATGGGAATATTGCTACATCAACCGGTGAAATATGATAAGGAACTTTGAAAATAGATTTGCCTTCACCATCTTCCTTCTTTTCATAAAAAGTATCCAACAAAGCAAACACTGGTCTATCAGTACCAAAAGCGATTTCTAAAATATGTGGGATATATTTCTCTCCATTTTCTCTTACAGCCTCTAAAGATTGTTTTGAATGTTCTTGATGTTTTTTTAGATCATAATCAGTTCTATCATGAACTCCGCAACACTCAGTCCAACCAAATGATTTTAATTTGATTTCAATATCCCAGGCATCATCCGCATAGAATGCACGTTCATTTTCTAAATGTTGTCGAATACGGATATTTTCTTTTGGGATTCCCATAGAAACAAATTGTGAATATGCTAAATGCAGACACCAAGCATAAGCTTTTGATTTAATTAATTTTTTTTCAATAGCAGTTTCTAATGAAATTGGATCATACTTTGAGTTTCCATTTTGATGTTTATCTGTGTATAATGGAAGCTTTTCTTTTTTTATTTTATCATACTTTGGCCAATTATTTTTTTCTTTTGGATCAACAAAAATCTGACCTTCGGCTTGAGTAAATTCTCTCATTCTAAGTAAATGTTGACGTGGAGAAATTTCATTCCTATATGCTTTACCAATTTGGAAAACTGCAAAAGGAAGTTTTCTAAAGTAATCATTTAATCTTTTGAAAGGAAGATAAGTAACAGTAGCTGTTTCAGGCCTTAATGAAAAAGGTTTGAGTCCCACTTCTGTTTTCATCATTAAACTATAATTTTTAATTTCATCTTTGAATCCACCTTTACATGAAGGACAAGTAATCTTTTCTTTTTTTATTGTAGATAATAATTCTTTATCTGACATGGATGAAGTTTCTTTATCAGTTTTTTCTTCAATTAATTTATCTATTCTGAATAGAGATTTACATTTTGAGCATTCAATAGTTTTATCAGAAAATGTGTTTAAGTGACCTGATGCTTCCCAAACTGTGTCAGGAAGAACTGTAGGGCATTCTAATTCCCTAAACCCTTGTGAAAATAATAAATTTCTAACTGTATTTTCAACTTTATTTTTTAACAATTTCCCTAAAGGACCATAGGCATAAAATCCAGAAACGCCGCCATAGATTTCTGGGAAAGGACCATATACAAAACCTTTAGACTGCATAAATGCATGTAAGTCTTTTAGAAATTGTTCATTTTGCATTGTAAGGAAGAAAATATTTGAGTTTTAAAGCTTTTCTATATCTTCAAGGTTAATTATTGGAACTCCTAGGTCATCTTCAAAGATTCTTGGGCAAGCTGTATTAATCCAACATTTAATATCCGGAAAGTTTTCTAAATTCGAAATTTGGTTACAAATAAAAATATAAGATTGTTTTTTGCATTTCTTTTGAAAACTAATTGCTCTCTTTAAATTATTTTGACCAGGTTTTGTTGAAACTAGAATGCCTATTTTATTTGCATTGTAATATCTTAATAAAGAAGCCATTTTTTTCTTTTCATATATTTCTAATTCTTCTTTTGAAATTTGAGAAAAATTTTCTGTATGTGGATCAAAAGTATAAACAGGCTTTTTTGTTCTAAAAGATAATATTAATGGGTGAAACTTACCTGTACCAATGAACAAATAAGCATTAATTTTATGTTTGTTTATGACTTCTGTATTACAACCTAGAATTTGCCCTGCAATTTTATAGCCTTTTAATTTTTTAACCTCATCTAAATATTGAATTGTTGTAACAATTACAAATGATTCTTTGATTTTAACTTTTTTTAATTTCTCTTGAATATTTAAATTTTCAGATTTTG
Organism: Candidatus Woesearchaeota archaeon; assembly: GCA_018302165.1. Taxonomy (GTDB): domain Archaea; phylum Nanobdellota; class Nanobdellia; order SCGC-AAA011-G17; family GW2011-AR17; genus JAGVZZ01. The sequence continues at coordinate 2,722 of JAGWAA010000046.1, read as the reverse complement.
CAGGAATATACACTATTTTCATGTTTTAAATGAATTAATTATTCAATTTAAAGGTTTCTAAAGCTATTTTTGAGTAGATAAATGGTTTTAAAATAGAATTCTTAATTTTAAGGTATGAGGAATATATTTTTATTAGGGACTGTACCGTGTATGATGCCTGAAAAAGCATTAGAGCTAAAATTGTTGTTAGAGATTATGAACCCAGACCAGATATTTGTTGAAATTGCTGATAATGATTTGCATAATTATGAAAATTATATGACTGATGAAATGTTATTTATTACAGAATGGGCAAAACAAAATAATAAAAAAATTGTTGGGCATGGTTTTATTTCTGATTGTAATTTATTACTCGAAGAAAATAGGAAGAAAATTTTAATAGAAGAATTTTCACATTTGATTGCAGGAAATAATTGGAAAGTTTTCAATAAAATAGATTCTGAAATTTATGAAAATTTTTATAATCTTTGTTCAATGATGATTGATATTAAAAAAGTTGAAGAAAAACAAAATAAAATGCTTGTAAATATTGAGAAAAAAATAATCCCTAATGGAAAAATTCTAATTGTAACCGAATCTTTAAATTTGAAATTCTTTGAAAAAAATTTAAAAAATGCTGTGATACCTTTAAGGAGATAGGTTTAAAAACTATTTATAATCCAATTTAGTTATGAAAATTGAAGAATGTTATGGTAAATACACTTTTGTTGATGTTCGTTCACCCAAAGAATTTGAAGAAGATTGTATTCCTGGAGCGATTAATATTCCATTATTTTCAAATGAAGAAAGAGCAATTGTTGGGACTTTATATAAACAGGTTGGAAAAGATATTGCTATTGAGAAAGGTTTAGAAATTGTTTCTAGTAAATTACCTGAGATGATAAATGAATATAAAAAATTGAAAGGGAAAATTATAATCTATTGTTGGAGAGGAGGAATGAGATCAGGTTCGATTACAGGATTATTAAAATCTATGAAATCTGATGTTGAACAACTTGAGAATGGATATAAAGATTATAGGAGATTTGTCAGAGAAGAATTGGAGAAGATAAAATTGCCTAAGGCTTATGTGATTTATGGTTTAACAGGCTCTGGAAAAACAGATTTATTACAAGAATTTGGAAATAGTTTGGATCTTGAAGGGTTAGCACAACATAGAGGAAGTGTTTTTGGGGATATTGGATTAAAAATTAGGAGCCAAAAGAAATTTGAAAGTTTATTATTAAAAAGATTATTTGCATTAAAGGAGGAGAAATTTATTCTAGTTGAAGGTGAGAGTAGAAAAATTGGAGGAATACAAATTCCATTGAATGTTTGGAACCAATTACAAAGTGCAATAAAAATTAAATTAAATTCTCCTATGCAAGAAAGAATTGAAAGATTGTATAAAGAATATTGTAGGAAAATAGACAAAGAAATTATTATTCAAAAATTAAAAATGATTGAAAAATTTATGGGAAAGAAAAAGGTTGATGAATTAATTAAATTAATTAATGAGAATGAAATTAAAAAATTTATTGAAATTATTTTGATAGAGTATTATGATAAATTATACAAACATACTGTTGATTCTAAGAAATATGAATTTGAAATAACTAATAGTAAAGATCTTCAGTCCCGATTGTTTTAAGAGGGAATTTTTCTTTGAAAGATTCTATAATAACCCTTTCGCAATGATCTGCTAAATCCGGCATATCAGAAATATCTCCAGAAGCATTTAATATTATTAATTTTGGAACTTTTAGACCCCAGAATTTGTAAATTTCTATAAAGTTATTTTTAAATTTTTCAAAATAAGGGACTAATTCTTTAAGATAATCTAAAGACATATTTTCTTCGCCGCTGTCTGACCTTTCACCTTTACGTTTAAATAAAATCTCTGAATCTGAAACATCAAGAAAGAAAACTACATCAGGAGAAATTAAAGTTTTGTTATCAATTGCTGTTCTTAAAACTAAATCATACATACCAATTTGCATCCCATTCAAAAATCCACTGGCAAAAGCCTGTTCAACAAATGTATGCCTAGCTTCGAGAACATTTCTATTGCCAATTACAACTCCTGGGAAATTATTAATGCTACTACTTAAAACTAATCTCGCGCCTAATGTTGAAATTTCAAATGGAAATGTTGAAGTTTTTCTATCATCATAAAATGCTTTTAGAACATCTTTGTCGTTATTTACTGCTTCTTTCAAGAATGTAACTTTAATTTCTTCAAGATTATTTCTTCTTTTAATCAAATCAATAATTGTATCTTTACCAGAGCAGATATTACCTGAAAATACAACATACAATGGATGAAGTTTTTTACCCATTTTTAAGATACTAAGAGTTTTGTTTAAAAAGAATTATGCTAATGAAAAATAGTTAATCAATAATAGAGAATTCATCAAACTCTCCAATATAGGGTTCTTCATCTAGGTCAATGGATTTAACTTTTGCATTCTTTGTGCCTTTTGTACAAAATATAAGAATGTCTGCAATTGAATCATCATCACCTTCAAATAAAGCTTCAACTTCAGGATTAATATTCCTTGTCCAACCAGTAATATTTAACTGACTAGCTAATTCTTTCAAATTTACACGAAAAAATACTCCTTGCACTTGTCCTTTAATTACTATGTGTACTCGTCTCATTTTTCTTGAATTTTGGATAAGTATTGGGTTCCATAAAAACTTTATTATCAGTAACTGCAATACCTTTTTCTTGTTTTAGGAT
>JAGWAA010000045.1 GCA_018302165.1 Candidatus Woesearchaeota archaeon | reverse complement strand
GTGTAAGGGAGATATCATAGCCACTAGATCACTGGCTCATTACTTTAAAATGAATAAATCTCCTTTTAAATAAGTTTCTATTCAAAACATTTATAATCCCTACATAATACAAAAATGTATGAAAATACTCTTAATTTATCCTCCATTTTGTTCTCCTAGCTCTATGCCTCATTCTATTTCTTATATTAAATCATATCTTTCACAATCTTTTGATATAAAAATAAAATGCTTGGATTTAAATGCAAAATTTAACAAATCAAGATTCAAAGAAATCTATTCTCAAAAATATTCTTCAGAAGTATTAACAGAATTTGATAAAATTTCTCGTCCAGTATATGCTCATAATAATAAGCTTGTAATCCAAAAAAAATCTCCAGAATTATTTGAAGAAATGCTTACTTTGATAAAAAAAGAATCTCCTGATTTGGTTGCATTTAGTTTAGTTTATAATAGTCAATGTTTCTATACCCAAGCACTAATTGAAGAATTAAAAAGATTAAATATTCCAACTTTGATTGGTGGCCCAGCAGTAAATCATAATATCTATAATCTTTCAACATTTTTGGTTGATGAACATCAATTTGCAGAATATTTAGAAAAAAATTTTAATCTTACTCGTACAATCCCTAAAGAGGTTATTCCAGATTTTTCAGATTATAATCCTAATGATTATTTGACTAAAGAAATAGTTATTCCCTTAAGAACATCCCATTCATGTTACTATAAACAATGCTCTTTTTGTACTCATCACCAAAGTCAAAATTATCGTGAAGTTCCTTTAGAATTAATAAAAAAGACAATCATTAAGTCTGGTTACAAAAATGTTTCCTTCTTTGATGATATGATCTCTAAAAAAAGATTATTGGAATTAGCAGAAATTCTAAAACCTTTGAAAGTTAAATGGTGGTGCCAACTTCGTCCTTCAAAAGAACTTTTGGGTTCATTCAAAATTCTTTATGACTCTGGCCTTAGATCTATTTCCTGGGGCGTCGAGTCAGGTAACCAAAGAATTTTAGATTTAATGTGTAAGGGAACTAATGTTGAAGATATTTCTAAAGTTTTAAAAGAATCTCATGAAGTTAAAATCAAAAACTTAGTTTTCATAATCATTGGCTTCCCAACAGAAACTAAAGAAGAATTAATGGACTCTATTCATTTTGTAGAAAAAAATTTTAATTATATTGACTTAATTTCAACAAGTCGTTTTGGTTTACAAAGAGGTAGTAAAGTTTTTTTAAATCCAAAAGAGTATGGTATTACAGAAATTAAAGAAAAATCTAGGACAATTTTAGATGATCAGATTACATACAAGGTAAAATCTGGTATGACTCCAGAAGAAGTAAAAAAATATCATCATCGTTATTTGAGATCATTTGTAAAAGTAAACAAAATTCCTAAGATTTATAATTATTTCAAAGAACAAACTATTCTTCTTTAGTAATTATTCCGTAAAATTCCTTAAAATTATCTAATATTATTTCTAATCCACCTAAATCTAATGGTAATTCAAACTCCTTACTTTTTGTAATTACTATTTTAGTTTTTTTATTTAATTCCCATTCTTTGACTAAAAATTCTCTAAAACTATATTCTGCACTTTCTAATGAATCACCCTCAATAACATGTGCACCATTAAAAGAATCACCATTATAAGTAAAATTCCCAAAAATCAAGTAAAAAGGCATAATTGTATAATTCTTTAGAAACTTATAACAATTCCCATTCTTGAATATGAGAAAGGTTTAAAAACAATAAGAAAACCAAAATAAATATTTTAAGGAGGAATATATAATATGGCATCAGCAGAAAGAATGAGCGACAAAGTCGCAAGGATCACAAAGAATCCAAAATTTATCAGGAATATATGTACATCAGCTCATATTCACCACGGTAAATGTATTGCAGGAGATTCAAGAATAATTGGTCCTAAAGAAATAAAAACAGCTCAAAAGATATTTGAAGAAGTTTCACAAGATGGTATTGTAATTGAAGAAAACGATGAACATATCGTTTATGCTCCTAAAACTGAAATATTTACTTATTCATTAAATAAAGAAACAGGAAAATTAGAACAAAAACCCATTCAATATGCTTGGCGTTTAGTTGGTGGTGAAACTATTAAGGTTCATTTGAGAAATGGTTTTGAAATTCAAACTACTCCTGAACATAAATATATTGCTTATAATGAAGGTTTCAAAGAGATTGAAGCCAAAGATATTAAATTAGGAGATCGAATTGTTTGTGCTAGAAAATTAGATTCAAAAACTAACATAACAAAAGAAGATATCCTAAATTTGTTATCCCAAGAAAATTTTTATGTAAATTTAAATAGTGATTTCTCAATTTCATTGAATAAAGAAATTTTAAATAAAGGAATAAATAATATAAATTTAAGTTTAAAACCCAAATCTTTTTATAACGGCATTTGGCAGAATAGGTATAAACTTAATGATCTAATTGTAGTCGCAAAAGTTTTAGGAATTGAAGAATCAGCTCTCTATGATAATATTGAACAAATCTACTTCAGAACTGGTGCTCAGAGAGGCCATAATTCTACACCTATGAAACTTCCAAAAAATTTGAATGACTTCTATTATCTTGCAGGACTTTTTATTGGTGATGGTTCTGGAAAAAAATTTATAGTCGGCAAAGAAGAACTTGCTATAAGAATGCAAGAAATTTGTAAAGATTTAGGTATTAATACTATAACTACTCAATACAAAAATAAAACTCCAGAAATGCATGCGAATCTAACTTTAATTAAAATGTTTCATGTGCTATTTGATTATCCATTAAGACAAAAATCCCATAATGTTAGAATTTCAGACTTTTTGTACAAAAGTGAGAATAAATTAATCGCTTCATTATTAAGAGGTTATTTTGATACAGATGGATGTGTTGAAAAATCTAGAAGTGCTGTAACAATTAGTTCTGCAAGCAACAAAATGATTGATAGTTTGCATTTGCTTTTGTTAAGATTTGGTTGTATTGCAATTAAAGAGAAAGACAACACTTTAACACTTTCTGGAATTTCTGCATTAAACTTTGAAAAAGAAATAGGTTTTGCATTAAAAGATAAAGTTGAAAAGCTAAAGTCTTTAACCCAAAAAGTTTCTGGAAGTTATGTTTGTGATACAGTCCAGAATGGAAATCAAGTAATGCTTCTTAAAAAAACTTTAACTGATTATTCTAATCAGGAGTTAGCTTACATTGAAGTTACAAAGATAGAATCTGGATTTGAAGATGTTGTTTATGATTTTACTATTCCTGGGAATCATAATTTTATTTCAGAGGGTATGGTCATACATAACACAGCATTCACAGACAATTTATTAGCAGCTTCTGGTCACATGGCATCCAAGAATGCAGGGGACTTAGAAGAAGGTATGACTACTTGGCAGCACTCTGATGAACAAGAACGTTTAATGACTGTTGATGCAGCTAATGTATCCATGGTTCACGAGTTCAGAGGCGATGAATTTCTAATCAACTTAATCGATACACCTGGTCACGTTGACTTTGGTGGTAATGTTACAAGAGCAATGCGTGCAGTCGATGGTACTGTTGTTTTAATTTGTGCAGTTGAAGGGATTATGCCCCAGACTGAGAATGTAGTCAAACAAGCAGTTAGAGAAAGAGTAAAACCTGTTCTATTCATTAACAAGGTTGATAGATTAGTCAAAGAATTAAAATTATCCCCTGAAAAAATTCAAGAGCGATTCATCAAATTAATCAGCGAGTTTAACGATTTAATTGAAGAGATTGCAGAACCTGAATACAAACAAAAATGGAAAGTTAATATTTCTGAAGGTTCTGTTGCATTCGGTTCAGCGAGAGAAAATTGGGCTCTTTCACTTCCTTTTATGCAGAAGAAAGGAGTTACATTCAAAGACATTTTAAACATTTATGAAATGGATGATGAGACCAGAAAAGATTGGGTTTGGAAAAACGCAGCTTTGAACGAAGTTATTTTGGATATGGTAATCAAACATCATCCTGATCCAATTGATGCACAAAGATACAGAATCCCAAGAATCTGGAAAGGTGAATTAGATTCTGAGTTTGGTAAAGATTTAATCAATTGTAATCCTAATGGAAAACTAGCATTTGTTATCACAAGAATTGTTGTTGATCCAAAGTCTGGTAAAGATATTTCCGCAGGAAGATTATTTTCAGGAACATTAAAACCAGGTATGCAAGTTTATTTGAACAATGCTAAAGAAACTCAAAGAGTCCAGAACTTATATATCTATAACGGAATCAAACCAGAATTATTGGAATATATTCCTTCTGGAAATGTTTGTGCAATTTCTGGAATTATTGGTTATGCTGGTGAGACAATTACTCTCGAGGCTGAACAACCTTTCGAAGCTTTGAAACACATTTTCGAACCAGTTATTACAAAATCTATCGAAGTCAAAAATATGGCTGATCTTCCAAAGTTAGTAGAAGTATTAAGAAAAGTTTCTAGAGAAGACCCTTCTATTAAGATTGAAATTAATGATGAAACTGGAGAGAATTTAATGTCTGGTATGGGCGAGCTTCACTTAGAAATTATTGAGAACAGAATAGTTAATGAAAAAGGTGTCCAAGTAAAAACATCCCAACCTATTGTTGTTTACAGAGAAGCAGTTTTGAAACGTTCTGGTGAGTTTGAAGGTAAATCTCCTAACAAACACAACAAACTTTATTTTGTAGTAGAACCTTTAGAGGATGAGATTTATGCTGCAATCAAAGCAGGAGATATTTCTGAGGGCAGAGTCAGAAAAAAAGATACTCTAACTTTCGATAAATTAATTGAACTCGGTGTTGAAACAAAAGAAGCAAAATCATATGTGGATATTTTCAATGGAAATGTTTTGATTGATAATACAAGAGGTATTGTCCACATTGGTGAAATAATTGGTTTAGTAATGGATGGTTATGAAGATGTTATGAAACGAGGAATTCTTGCTGGTGAACCCTGTGTAAAAATGAAAGTTCGTTTAATGGACTGTTCTTTACACGAAGATGCAATCCACAGAGGTCCTTCTCAAATGCTTCCTGCAGTAAGAGATGGTATTAGACAATCTGTTCATGATGCAAAGCCTGCAATAATGGAACCATTACAAGTTATGGAAATTGATGCTCCTATCGAATACATGGGCGAGATTTCAAAACTTGTTCAGAACAAGCGTGGCCAATTATTAAGCATGGACCAAGAAGGTTCTAGTTTGGTAGCAAGAGCAATCATGCCAGTTGCTGAAATTTTCGGTTGGGCTTCAGACTTGAGAAGTGCAACTTCCGGTAGAGGTTCTAGTTCCATTGTTGACCAGAAATTCGATAAGATTCCAGAATCCTTACAACCTAAAGTAATTGCTTCAATTAGACAAAGAAAAGGATTGAAAGACGAAACAGCTGAACCAACAGCTTAATTTTTTTATTATAATTAATTTAATGGGTTTTTGTAAGATTGTATATAAGTCATTTAAAATCACCTCTTTTGTCGACGAGTTATAATTAATTTACTTACGAGGTGTAAACCAACTTAGTCTGTGATTTCTCTTAATTTAGTTTAAAAGTAAGGATTTTTTATAATGCAGTACATGTTCGGAATACTATTTTCTCTGATTTCGTTAATTTTTAATAAATAATCGTTTTTGGGAGGGAAGCAAATTCCTTTATTCTTTTCAAACACACTAGATAAATTGGCTGGTTCTAGAACATGCCTAACGCCATGTTCAGTCGAAAATTGAATCTGCAAACCAAAATGCAAAAGCTTCATCATATGTTAAAAGTTCTTTAAGTGAATTTATATCTGTTACAGAACTATAATCTAATAATCCAACTGATCTAAGAAATTCATTTTTTACTATATGGCCATATTCATGGGCTATAATGTTTGCTAAAAAGTCTTCAGGAGTCACAGAAATTCCATTTTGATTATTGTCCATTTGAAAAAAATCAAATTGAGAACTCCCAGATAATCTTGCGACCATCCTATTAATGAGTGGATGATATACTCCATTTTTATCTCTTAAAAGACATCCTATTTCTTTCATATCCCTTTTCTCGAAACATTGTCTTTTTAAATTAGGAAAATAATCTTGAATTCTTCCCAAAACTAGTTGATGAATTTCTTCTGCTTTTCCCTCTAAAGGAGCTGCCTCGTCCATCCGTTTTAACATTTCTCTTTCTAAGTCTGAAATTATCTCCATAGCTTTTTTTTCTTTATCATCATAAATAACAGAATCTCCATTTACCATAACCAAAGAAAAATTTGGCCATTTATAAAGCTTTCTAATATTAATTACTGCTGGGTGACAATAATGTAACCTGCCCCAAAAAAATATTATTTAAAAATTATATAAAACGGCATTCTCAAAAACTTTGTTATTCCTTTACTAGTTTCCAGAGATACTCAAAGTACTTTTTATAACTATCTGCAACTAATTTATCTTCTATTAGAATTACAAATGATTTTACACCAAAAACATTAATAGAAACTCTATTACCAAAAATCATAGTAGAAGAAGGTGTAAGCTCTTCAATATATTTTATTTTAAAGTTTGGTAATTTTGTGAAAGGATCTCCTCTCAATTTTTCACTTGTTATGATTCTTCCTTTTAATTTCAGAAGAGCAGTATTTTTTGCAACAGGGGGTATTTCATATTTTAATACTTCATAACTCTTGCCGGTTCCTCCATAAACTAATATTTCCTTAGCTTTTGAGTCAATGAGTAATCTGACAATTGTTCGTAGTCCTTCTTTTCCCTCTAAAACTGTTACAATTGCTGGTTTTGATTTCAATTTTTCCAATGCCAGAAGTTCTGGGATGATTGATTTAATAGTCAATTCTCGTTGTTCAATTTGATTAAGTATATTTTTTGGAGACATTGCTTGAAATAATTTTTTTTTATCAACTAAAATATGTCCAGCCAAACCTCTGTTCACAAGATTATTCAAAACGTTATAAGTGTGGGTTCTATCCATATTTAACAATTTAGCCAAACTGCCTCCACCAATAGGCCCATTTTTTAATAATGCAAGGTATACAATAGATTCTTTCCCACTTAATCCTGCTTCTTCCAGTTTTTTAGATAATTCAACCATCTTCTAAAAATTAGTTCTAAAATATATAAATGTTGTTGTTTTTAGTTACAACACAGGTTTTTATACCTTAGTAAATATCCTTTGATAGTGACAAAGAATGAAATCTCCAAAAGTGATATTAATGAGCCTTCCATGGTCAATTTCAAATAATGAAAGCACTTCCGAAAGTAAGAGAGGTATAAATCATGATAGCAAAATTGGTTTCGAACACATCGGGCTTTTATATTTAGAAACATTGCTAGAGAAGGCTGGAATCTCAACAGAAGTTCATGATCTCGGATTTAAAGCATTTCATAATCAAAGAATCAGTCTTGAAGAATGTATTAATATTATAAAAGAGAGAAAGCCAGACATTGTTGGCTTCAGTCCCTATTTTACTTCGATAGATGATACACTTTATGTAGCAGAGCAAATAAAAGAATTATGTCCTAACATTAAAATTATTCTTGGTGGGCCTCATGCCTCTCATACAGCAAAGGAAATTCTAGAAGATAAGCCATTTATTGATACTATCTTTTTAGGAGAAGCATTTGATAGCATTGTTCCCGGAATTGAAGCATTGTTACAAGATAGTTCTTTGGAATCTGTGCAAGGTGTAGCATTTAGGAATAATAAACATATAATTAATAATGGCTGGGGGCAAAGAATCTCATTAGATAAACTTCCAATACCAACACGTTCTAACAAGATGTACACTAATACTAAAACAGCTAGTATGATGTTTGCAAAAGGGTGTCCAGCTGCATGTACATTTTGTTCTGCAGAATCATTAAGAGACAGATCTTGGCGTTCTCGTTCTCCAGATAATCTAATTGAAGAAATTGATTATCTTACTAATCAATTTGGTATTGAAGTAATTGAAACACACTCTGATGATGGATTTGGTATTGGTAGTAATGCTATACACCATTACACTGCTTTTGCTCAAAAGTTAATAAATGGGAACTATAAAATAAAATGGAGATCAGTTTTGCGGGCTACAGATTTCAGAGAAAAAGGAGTGTTGCTTAGCGAGGACTTTTGGGATTTATTACATCAATCTGGTCTAGAAAAGGTGTTCATTGGATTTGAAGGTGGAACTAATGAAAGGTTAAGAAAAATAAAAAAACCAGCAACAGTAGAATCAAACTTGAGAGCTTTTAGATTTTTAACAGAGAGAGGAATAGCTGTACAATATGGTTTTATTATGTTTTTTCCTGATTCTACCATAGAAGAAATTCAAGAGAATTTGGATTTTCTATATGAACTAAGGGATACTACCTATTCAACTTACAGTTCAAGTCTCATTATTCATCCTGGCTCTGCATATTTTGATACATATAAGACACAAGGTAGATTGCAACAACCATATTATGGCATACAACCCTACGAATTTTCAGATCCTTCCATTAAGCAAATACGCAGTACCTATCACAAGTTTGTTCATGATCAAGAACCTATAGATACGCTTTGCAATGATGTAGCTTATGCTATAGTCTGGGGAAACGATAGTGTATTACATTTGGATTATGAAGTTAAAGTTGATCCTACAATGCTGGAAAAAAGAGCAAAAGATTTACATTCAACAGGAAAAAAAGTTATACAAAATCCAGAAAAAGCGTTGATTACTCTTGGAGAATTTAATGAACATTGGAGGAATGAGTATTCAAGATACTTAAAAGAAAATGCAAGAGCTACTTAAATATCAGGATGAAAGAGGATTATTCCCTACATTTGGACTAAAAGGGAATTCAACAAGAACCCTTGATAGTATTTTTTTACACACATTTGTGCTTGAATATTTGTTAGATCATCATTCTGAGGAAGAAGCGGAGGCAATTCAGAAAGGATTAGATTTTCTTGTTGCACAAGCAGTAGATGAAAATGGAATACATGTATGGCAGTGGCTTAAAAATCCACCTAATGAAGAAGATTATCGTCCTCCAGATACTGATGATACAATGCGAGCACGATTGATTATTGAAAAAGCATTACAGAAGGGTTTTGACGTTCCAAAAAAGTTTGAATACTTTAATTATGAAGCTTTTCTTTTTTCACTAATAGCTGATGATGGATTAATTAGTACTTATGTAAGAGATCGTAATTCTGGAAGTTGTCCTATTGTAAATATAAATATACTTTATGTACTTACATCAATTGGTGGACATGATAAGATTAAAAGTAAAATTAAAAGTGATTTAAGATGTATAGCAGATTTTGCTTATTTTGAACCTGAGATTTTTACAAAACAGAGCAGATATTATACTTTTCCTTTATTCCCTGTTTATGTATTATCAAAGACGATTGCTTCAGATCCAGATTTATTTTCAGCAGAGGAAAAACAGAGAGTTCTTGAATATGCTAGAAGAGTTACTCCAAAAAATGTTATTGAGAGGGCATGGCAGTCTAATATTTTAAAAAGTTTTAATCAAAAGAGTTCAGCGACAGAATTAAGTTTTGATTGTATTCCTCTATTTAAATCTAGGAAATTAAGAGAAGCATATGGTAGTATTCCAGCAACAGCAGTGTTTTGTTTAGAGAATAGGTAGGTGAGTAAAATTATTTTCAAAATAATTTCAAATAATCTATAAATTGTAGATGAATGCTAAAGATTAGAAAAAGAAACGCTTACACACATTTAGTCTAACAAACATTAAAATATTTTCCTTCGGCATTGTTGCACTAAAAATAAATCCCTCCAAGTATTCAGAAAAAATGAACAGCGATGTTAATTTCAATTTTTTGGCGCAAAATAGTGGAATGGGCGAGAAAAGAAAATCAAAAAGTTTATATACTACTCTCAAATAGCAATTGATATGGCAGAAGCAAAAACTAACTTTCCATTAGAAAAAATCTTAACAATAAGTGTTGCAGATTATTGTTTAAATACTGGAATAGATCCAACTTCATATGAATTAGTTGGAGTACAAGCTAATGGAATTGCTAGTAGAGATTGGAGAGAAGATAAATTTTCTATTGCAGAAGTATTTGCTCGAAGGGTTCCAGATAAAGCAGAAGTGGTCGTAGGCTATAATGCTTCTGATGGTCTTCATGTTAGTCATGGAGATCATTCTTATACTGCTCAAGGAACAGCATTAATCCCAAAATAATTATTTCTTGCCCTATCTTCTTTTTAATTAATGGTACTTCGTGCTAGATGAAATTTTGTCCAAAAAAACGAAAATAATATAAGAGTTTATTTTTTATCTTAAAATATGGCAAAAAAAAGACATCAAAATGTTCCTGCTTCTTATCTTACTTTATTTAAGGATAATAAAGTATTGCTTCTTAGACGTTTCAATACTGGATATGAAGATGGAAATTATTCAGTGATTGCTGGACATGTTGATCCAGGAGAAACATTTACAAAATGTATAATTAGAGAAGCTAAAGAAGAAGCAGGGATTGAATTAAAATCTGAAAACTTAAAAGTTGTTCATGTAATGCATAGAGATTCTAAAAGTGATGAATACAACTAAATAATTGATGTCTTTTTTATAGCAGAAAAATGGAATGGTGAAATTATTAATAAAGAACCTCATAAATGTGATGATTTATCATGGTTTGATTTAGATAATATCCCAGAAAATACAATTCCATACATAAAACAAGCCCTTAATAAAATAAAAAATAAAATTTATTATAGTGAACATGGATGGCAGTAAGCGAAACTCAAGCCATGCTGCGCTCTCACTTCACGAAACTTCTCTAAATCTTGATGTTAGTTTCAATTCAGAAAAAGCTCTTAGCCATGACAAAAATTATATACCTTTAACAATACCAAATATTATGACAGAATTAAAACTCGGAAAATATGAACATTACAAGGGTAAGCAATACGAAGTTATTGGTCTTGCAAGACATAGTGAAACGCTTGAAGAATTAGTAATTTACAAAGCACTTTATGATTCTGAAGAGTTTGGGAATAATACTCTGTGGGCAAGACCCAAGTCAATGTTTCTTGAAAATATTAATATTGATGGAAAAGAAATTCCTCGTTTTAGATATATTAGATAGAATGGGCTTTTTCTGAACTCAAAAATTTTGCCTTCGGCATTGTTGCACTAGAATCCAATTTCTAACGAGGGAACAGAAATTAATCAATTCAAAAAAATCACAAACTCTCAAGATATTCTTTTTTGTTCATCTTATTTTTCTTTGCAAGTTTTTCAATCGCATAATCAAACTTTGAACCATACTGTGCAGCACTTTTTTTTCTGTATGCATACTCTTTTTTGAATCCTAAACAAACTGCCGCATCTCTAAGAACCTGTTTTTTATCTGGATAAGTTTTCAACTTTGGATCAATCTTCATCCCAAACTCAATAACATCTTTATCCATGAACGGCAAACGCACTTTTTTCTCAAAATAATCTGCTAATGCCAAATCTCTTTTAATATCCCTCTCATAAATATTCAACATTCCATCCCAACATAATGCATTAACATCATCCCCTTTATGCCTTTCATATCCCGCAAAAATTTCTTCTGATCCTAAACCTGTTAACAAAATATCTTCTTCCATCATTTCTAAAACAGAATATGTTACACAACCAACGCCTACAGTAACTATATCTTTTTTCCCAGTAATTTCAATAACCTTTTTTATAATTGCTTCAACTTCATCAATAGTAATAATCCTAACTTTCAAAGTCCAATCCATTTCATCTGCTAATGTTTGTGCTGCTAAGACATCTTTTGAGTCTGCAAACCCAACAGTATACAGAGTAAAATCTTTATCTAATTTATCACAAATGAACGCAATCAAACTAGAATCAATTCCACCGGAGAACGCAATCGCAACTTTATCATCAACCCTCTCATCAACAGCATCGATTAATAACGTTGCAAGCTTTTCAACAGCATTATCTTTGATTATTTCATCACTTTTCAACTTCTGCAATTCAAAGGTTAAATCTTCATTGATTTCCATTTATAACTAAAATTTTTGTCCCTTTTTAATATCTTCTATTAATTTTTACTAAGAACTTTTTGAATATTTTTCCAATTTTTGAATTAATTGAGGAATTTCAATTATTGCTTCCTTTACAGTTTCAATGTCAACATCTTCACCATAGTAATTTATTCCGTTTCTTAATTTTCTGTA
>JAGWAA010000044.1 GCA_018302165.1 Candidatus Woesearchaeota archaeon | reverse complement strand
CATGCTTTCAGATGACACAGAAGTTCATGAAGCATATGATATGGGTATTTGGGTAAAAACACCTTATTTTGCAAATGCTCTAAATCAAATGTTTGAATTGAACTGGAAAAATCTAAAGAGAATCTAAAAATGACAAGCATAGAAATGAGAAAACAAAAAAATCTTCTTCTTGGTGCTATGTTAGGAATTGGAATTACTGGATTAGTAACAATTTTAAGTTCATCAGTAGAAGCTAATACTTGTGAATCTATTGTAAAAGCGAATTTAGAAGAAGAAGGATTTATCCCACAAAAAAATAGAATTAATACAGCCTGTAAAGAATTAAGTGATACACTATTATTTCCAAATACAAAAGGAAGATTAGCAACAAGAACTTACTTAGCAGATGTTGAAGGTTATAGAACTTGGCATAGTGCAGAACTTTATTGTACCTCAAAATTAATAGAAGCAATAAAACCTGAATTTGATATTATAGATCCAAAAACAGAAGCTTTTGTTTGTATAAATCCATTAAATTATGACTCAATTAGGCCAGAATCACTAAATATGGAAAGACTATATAGGTTAAATCCAAAAAAAGCTGTAACCGAGTATAATGAATGGTTGAATCTATAGGAGAACTAAAAATGAATACTAACGAAAAAGTAATGACATTCATGGGGATATGTAGTTTAACTGGGATTATAGCTGCAACAATACAAATAGCAACAACAGGAATAAAACCTTCAAGAGAAGAACAAATAATTGATTATACAACATTCAAACCACATTGTAGACAAATGTTAGCAGATAATTATAAAATTGCAGGTTCAGAAGAATTACGAAAAGCAATCTGTAATGACCCATTAATGTATACTTCAGATGGTGTTGATAAAACAAAAGCATTGGATACCTACAAAACAATAGTAGATTCAATAAAATAAAAAGGAACGTAAACTATTACCTTTTCTAAAAAATAATATTGCATTCCAAGAACTTCAAGAATTATCAAAAATGCAAGAAGTAGAAGTAATGCGTGCATTGCAATGGATGGAAAACAAAAATATCCTAAAAATCAAAACAGATTCAAAGATAATTATCAACCTGGGTGAGTTCGGAAAAAAATATCAAAAAGAAAAACTTCCAGAAAGAAGATTACTAGAACAACTTAAAGATAATAAACTAATACTTTCAGAAATAAACATTCCAAAAGAAGAACTAAACATAGCAATTGGAGAATTAAAGAAAAAAGCAGCGATTAACTTAGGCAAAGAAGTTGAAATCACAGAACAAGGAAAAAAACTATTAACCAAAGAATTCCTTGAAGAAAAACTTCTAAAAACTTTACCTAAAGAATTAAAAGATTTAACAGATGAAGAAAAATTAGCTTATGAAAATTTAAAGAAAAGAAAAGATATAATCCTAACAGAAGAAATCAAAACAAGAACAATAACTTTAACTGAATTAGGAAAAAAATTAACCAAAGAAAAATTAGACTTAGATTTAATTGAAACATTAACTCCAAAAATAATCCAAGACAAATCCTGGGAAAATAAATCCTTTAGAAAATATGATATTAAAACAACAGTTCCAAGAACATACTGTGGAAAACGTCAACCATATATGCAATTCTTAAATAAAATAAAATTCAAATTAGTCCAATTAGGTTTTAAAGAAATATCTGGCCCATTAATAGAAACAGAATTTTTTAATTTTGATGTCTTATTTCAACCACAAGATCATCCTGCAAGAACATGGACTGATACATATCACTTAAAGAATCCAACCCAGGGAAAACTTCCTGATGACTTAGTTGTTAATAGAGTCAAACATGCACATGAAAACGGCGGAAGAACAGGTTCAACAGGTTGGGGCTACAAATGGAATATTGAGATTGCAAAACAATTAATGCCTCGAGCTCATGGAACAGCAGTCTCAGCAAGAAAAATGGTCCAAGGAATAGAAGTTCCATCAAAATATTTTACCATTGCTAGGGTATATAGACCAGATGTAATTGATGCAACACACTTAATTGAATTCAATCAAATGGAAGGAATCGTAACTGATCCATCAATTTCATTCGCAACTTTACTAGGAATGTTAAAACATTTCGCAATAGAGATTGCAGGTGCAGAAGAAGTAAAATTCTTCCCAGACTATTATCCATTCACAGAACCATCTGTTCAAATGTCAGCTAAACACCCACAATTAGGTTGGATTGAATTAGGCGGTGCAGGAATTTTCAGACCCGAAATTACCCAGACTTTAGGAATTGATACTCCTGTTATGGCTTGGGGCTTAGGTATTGATAGATTAGCAATGTTCAAACTTGGAATCAAAGATATCAGATATTTATTTAGTCAAGACTTAAAATGGTTACGTGAAGCGAGGATGATCTAAAATGCCAACTATTGATATTTCATTAAAAGATTTAAGTAAATTAGTTGGTAAAGAAATTACTCTAGAAAACTTCGAACCAGAAGCATTACTTTGGATCAAAGGAGAAATTGATGGAATTGATGGCGATAATATAAAAATTGATTGTAAAGAAAGTAACCGTCCTGACCTTTGGAGTACTGAAGGTATAGCAAGAGCAGTTTCACCCTTCTACACAAAAGAACGCGGAATTCGAAAATACAATGTTGAAGATTCAGATGTTTATTTACATGTTGATCGTTCTGTTGATAAAATTAGACCATATATTTCTGCAGCAATTATAGAAGATATTACAATAACTGACGATTTGATTAAACAATTAATCCAAATCCAAGAAAAAGTTACAACCACTTTCGGCAGAAAAAGAAAAGTTGCAGCAATTGGTATTTATGATTTTGATAAAATGACCCCTCCAATTACATACAAAGCTTTCAAGCCTACAGAATTAAAATTTATTCCATTAGGATTCACAAAAGAAATGACATTAAAAGATATTTTAATCCACCATCCTAAAGGGCAAGAATTTGCTCACTTATTGACTGATTTTGATAAATATCCCATTGTAATAGACAACAAAGATATAGTTGCTTCAATGCCCCCAGTAATTAATTCAGAAAGCACAGGTAAAGTAACAGAAAAAACTAAAAATTTATTCATAGAAGTAACAGGAATTAATTTAGACGATACTCAAGTTGCATTAAATATTGTTGTCTGTGCTTTAGCAGATCGTGGTGGAAAAATTAAAACAGTCTTAGTGGATTACGGAGAAAAACATCTTCGTACACCTGACTTTACTCCTAAAAAAATTAAAGTAAAATTCACAGAGATTGAAAAAATAACTGGAATAAAATTCTCATTAAAAGAATTAAAAGATTTATTAGAAAAACAACAATATGAAGTAAAAAAAGCTAAAGATTGTTTAGAAGTTGAATATCCATCATATAGACAAGATATTATGCATCCAGTAGATGTTATTGAAGATATTTTAATTTCATATGGATACAATAAAGTAACCCCAATATTAGCAAACTTAGCAACAACCGGAGAAATTTCTCCAATAGAAGAATTCTGCGAAGACATTCGAGAATTAATACCTGGATTTGGTGCACAAGAATTATTAAATTTTACATTAACAAACAAAGAAATATTATTTAGAAAAATGAATCTTAAAGAAGAAAATTGTATAGAGATTGCAAACCCAGTTTCCAATAAATGGACAAACTTAAGAAATGCAATTATTCCATCATTAATGGATTTTTTAGAACATAATACCAGCCAAGAATATCCACAGCAAGTTTATGAAGTGGGTGATATTGTAATTATCAACGATAGGTCAGAAACAAAAACTGATACTCGAAAACATTTAGCTTGGGCTTTAGCAGATAAAGAAGCAAATTTCACTAAAGCAAAACAAATCATCACATACATATTAACTGGATTAAACATCGACTTTCAGATTGAAGAAGAATCTAATGATTCATTTATTACAGGTAGATGCGCAAGAATTATTGCAAACAAAAAAGTATTAGGTTACTTTGGAGAAATTCATCCAAAAGTATTACAAAATTTTTCAATTGAATTCCCTATCTGCGCTCTAGAATTAGACCTTACAGAATTATTTACACTAAAAAAATGAAATTCAACTTAGAATTGGAAAAAGCAGTAAAAGAAATAAAAAAAACTAAAGCAAAAATAGTTTTAATTCAATTACCTGATGGACTAAAGCCCCAGGCAACATCTATTTGCGATTATCTGGAAAAAAACACAAATGCTAAAATTCTAATTTGGTCAGATTCATGTTATGGTGCCTGTGATGTTCCGAATATAAAAGTAGATTTAATAATTCAATTTGGCCATAATTCTTTGCAACCTAAAATTTAAATCATAAAATAAGCAAGACCTAAACCTAAACACCAACTCAAAGTTTTATTTTTATCATAAAATGTTAACAAAGGTCTATACAAATATTCATTAACATATTTCTCTATGAATGTACTAGTCTTATCAAACCTTCTTGAAACATGTTTTTGTCCAAAATCCTTAATTGTAGTATAACCCTCTTTAACTTTATCAAACAAAGGCCTTATTGGATTATTTTCCATGTACTGAACTTTATAAGAAACTTTTCCATCATTCCCAACTTCTCTCTTGATATCAGTAGCAAAACAAACATCATAAACTACCTGCGCAACCCCTTCAAATGGTTTCAATATCAAATTTACTAAATCTTCAAGACCCATAAAAAAAACTTAAAACCATATCTTTATATATGTTTCTAAATTAAATCCAAACTATGGAACAACCAAAAAAAGAAGAAATTATAGGATTTCATAAAGGCGCAATTTCTGTTTTAGCAATGGAACAACAAGAATTTAGTAAAATCCTACAAGTAGTCCAACAACAAATTCAAGGACACGTTAACGCACTAAAAGAATTAGGCATAGATTTAGAAGCAGAATCTAAAAAAATTCAAGAAAAAAATAAAGACGACCTTAATGAAAGATTAAAATAATTAAAACATTACATCTTCAGGTTCATAATATTCTCTTTCATGCTTACAAGACGGACACAAAGCAGGAGGTTCAGTACCTTCATGCATATAACCACATTTGCTACACTTCCATTTAATTGGTTTCTCTCTCTTGTATAACATTCCTTTTTCCAAAAGTGCTAATATTTTTTTATATCGACTTTCATGTTTTCTTTCAACTTCAGCAATTTCATGGAATAATTTTGCTTCAATCATCCTCCTTTCAGCAATTGCATCTTTCTCAAATTGTACATACATCTCAGAATTTTCATAATGTTCACCAGCAATAGCTTCGTTTAGATTTTGTTTTGTATCTCCGATACCTTTCATTAACTTAAATTCATCTTTTGCATGTTGTACTTCATTCTCTGCAGTTTCCTCAAAGACTTTTGCAACATAAAATAATTTTTCATTTCTTGCAACTTTAGCAAAATAAGTGTATTTATTTCTTGCCTGACTTTCACCAGAAAAAGCCATTTTTAGATTTTCATCTGTCTTCATTTTTATCCTCCAATAATAGCATTTAATTTTTGTTTTAATTGGTCCTTTGGTTGATATCCAACAATCCTACCAATTTCTTTTCCATTCTTGAAAATAATCAAAGCAGGAATTCCACGAATATCATTATTTGCAGCAAGAATTTCTTCTTCTTCAACATTTAGTTTTGCAAACTTAACTTTTCCAGTATATTCTTTGCTTAGATCTTCGAATACAGGCCCCATCATTCTACAAGGCCCACACCATTCAGCCCAAAAATCAACAATCACAGGTATTTTCGACTTCATAATTTCTTCTTCAAAATTGTTTTTATTTATATGTAACATTTTTATCCTCCTAACAATTACATTCCTTATCATAAATTGCGTCTTTAATTTTTTCACTTTTTCTCTTTGTCTTTAAAAAACAAAGATCATCACATTTTAATGTATCAACAAATTCCTTTTTTGTCATTTAACCCTCCTAGAACATTTTTTACAAGTTCCCTTAATTATTAAACTAAAACAATGAACACTAAAATCAGAGAAATTCAAATCTAATTTTTTGTTCATTTCTCTATCAGAGATAATCCCACATTTAGTACAAATCAAATGAATATGCCCACAATTATTTGCATCATATCTAAACTCTCCATTCACTTCTAATTTGATAATTTCATTATCATCAGCAAGAGCATTCAGAATTCTATACACAGTTCCTAAACTAATCATGGGTATTTTCTTTTTTATATTTTCATAAACTACTTCCGCAGTTGGATGCGTATGTACAGAATGTAAATATTCTAAAATTTTTGTTTTCTGTAGAGTATTACGTTTTTTCTTAGTAGTAATCATTACTAATAAGAATCTATTACTATTTATAAGTATTATGCTTCCATAAACAAATAGATTTTATCATTAATACGAACTTTTTCTGGGGCTTTAATTGTCACAAGATCACCTTTTTTAGCAATTTTCACAAATTTATCATCAACAAAAATAGAATCCACTTTAAATTTTAAAACTCCTGTAGTAGGCCCATTAATAACAATTTGATCACCTTGTTTAAACCCATAACTTTCAACTTTAAAATATAATACATTAGCTTTAAGATAATAATTTTTTACTTTCCCCAAATATTTTTTTTCAACTTTAGATTTAGAACCATAAATCCCACTCCATTCACCAAGCTTTTCTCCTAAATAATAACCTCCAAACCAAAAACCACGATTATATACTTTTTCTAAACGAGAAATCCAACCATTGACTTTATTCAAAGAAAAATCATTAATAGCTTCTCTATAAACTTTAACAACTTCAGAGACATATTCAGGTGACCTACCTCTACCTTCAATTTTCAAAATAGAAACACCTGACTTTAAAATTTTATCTAAAATATTTATAGTACACAAATCTTTCGGGGACATAACATATTTATTATCAACAACTAATTCTTGTCCAGTATGTTCATCAATCACACGATAAGCCCGCCTACAAGTTTGATAACAAGCACCTACATCAGCAGACTTTGCAAAATATTTAACAGCCTCAAAATTAGAAACATTCATCTGAGTAGAAATATTCACTTGAATTTTATTTCTATTACAAAATTCAATAACAGATAAATCGGACGCAATAATTGCATCAACATCATATTTTTTTGCAAGTAATGCTATCCTCTTTACATTTTGAAGATCCTCATCATACATTACAGTATTCAAAGTTAAATAACCTTTTACATGATTTTTTTTACAAATAGTCATAATTTTTTTCAAATCTTTGATTTGGAAATTCGCAGTCCTTGAACGCATATTCAAATTTCCAACACCAAAATAAACTGAATCTGCTCCAGCTTTAATTGCAGCTATCAAAGTTTCATAAGAACCAGCAGGTGCCATCAATTCAATTTTCATAAGAAAACAAAACAAAATAGAATTTATAAAAACTACGCCGTGGCTCGGATTTGAACCGAGATATCCTTGCGGAAACAAGCTAGCTGGTCCTGAGATTCCAGGCCTACACTCAATTTATTAAATTGATTTGCGCGGTACCAGGTTGCGCCACCACGGCATATAGATAAAACAAAAAATTAATCTTTAAATAGTTAACCAAATATTCAGAGAAAGGTTTATAAACCTTTGAAAATCCAATAAAATAATGCCCCTGTAGTGTAGCTCGGTCAATTTAACTGAAAAGTTAAGACCATTCATTTTGCCCTTTCGAGGCAAAGACTCGGGTTCAAATCCCGACGGGGGCACTATATTTTTTAAAGAATTATTCAAAGAAAAATTAATACATAATAACTAATTGAACTCCATCTTCATCCATTTTACAAGCAGAATCAACACCATACAATTTAGAATTTATCTCGAAAGTTTGTCTCCTATCATCCCTAAAAATTTTATTAGCTAAAGATAATCTTTCTTCAAGATTAACATTACCATCTCCAATTTTAATTAATACATCATATCCAACCCTCTTATTTCTAGTTACACTCTCAATACCAACTTTAAAACTAATAGGAATAATACCATAATTCCCTATTACAGAATACACAATACCATCAAGACAATCTCGTTCAGTATCATTAACACTAAATTTTAATCTTTTAAATTTATCTGCTATTCTTCTAGCACAATTTACAGCATTACTTTCTGTATCATATCTTATATACATTTTTTATCCTCTATTAATACCTTTTTTAACAAATAACATGTATATAAGTATTTCTATTTGTAATTCCTTGTAAGAAATAACAAAATAACCTTTTAT
>JAGWAA010000043.1 GCA_018302165.1 Candidatus Woesearchaeota archaeon | reverse complement strand
GCTTATGTAAAACCTGTTACTGATGAGTATTTTTTTAAAATTATAAAACATGAGATGATTCATTCTTATTTTTATATTGCTTCAAATAATTGTGAATATCCTGAATGGTTGTTTGAAGGTATTGCATTGTATTTAGCCGGGCAGAATAAAAATAAAATAGAGTCATTTAAGAATTTTTTAAATTATTATGATCATAAAGATGAAGGTATTTACAAAGAATCAGGATTTGCGGTAGAATTTTTGATAAAATATTATGGTAAAGGAAAATTTTTAGAACTTGTTAGGGGCTTAAAATATATTGCCTCAAAAGAGAAGTTTGCTGTTTTGTTTAAAGAAATTTATGGGTTTGAATTGAAGTATGAGAATTTTAAGGCGTGAAAAAGTTTTTATAGTCAATAGGTTTATTTTGAGTTATGTATGATGTAATAATTATTGGAAGTGGGATTGCTGGATTAAATGCAGGGCTTTATGCTGCTCGTGCTTCTTTAAAAGTTTTAATAATTGGGAGTGAACTTGGTGGGAATTTAAACAAAACTCATAAAATTGATAATTGGATTGGTGAACCAGGAATTACTGGATTAAAATTATTAAATAAATTTGTAAAACATGCAAAAAAATTTGGTGTTGAAATTATTAATGATGAAGTTGTTTCTGTTATTCCTAATGGAAATAATTTTAATGTAATATGTAATAAAGAATATGAAGCTAAAACTGTGATTTTTGCTAATGGGATGTTAAATCGACAATTAAATGTTAAGGGTGAAGATAAATTTTTAGGAAATGGAGTACATTATTGTGTTACTTGTGATGGGCCTTTTTATAAAAATAAAGTTGTTGCTATAATTGGTGGCGGTGATTCTGCTATTATGGCTGCATTATTTTTGGATAATTATGCTTCTAAAGTTTATTTGATTAATAAAAATGAAAGATGTAAAGCTGAGGCTATTTTGATTAAAAAGATGAAAGAAATGAAGAAATTAGAAATATTAAATAAAACCAATGTTGTTGAAGTTCTTGGAAAAAAGTTTGTTGAAAAGATTAAGTTTGATAATGGTAAAGAGTTAGATGTTGATGGAGTGTTTGTTGAAATTGGTTCAGTGCCTATGGTTAATCTTGCTAGAGATTTAGGATTGAAATTAGATGAAAAACAATTTATTATGGTCGATAATGAAATGAAGACTAATGTAGTTGGAATTTATGCTGCTGGGGATATTACAAATTGTACTGTTGTAAAACAATATATTACTGCTGCTGCAGAAGGAGCAATTGCTGCTAAATCTGTGTTTAGTTATTTAAAGAGGAAATAGAGCTGAAAGTATACAATTATTTATAAATTATGTTAGAGAAATTTTAGTTATGGATAATATTCCTAAAAGGCAGACTGCTTATAAATTTTGGATTAAGGATTTATATTCTGGTATTCCTAAAGTTGATGAAATTACTCAGTTGAAAGCGTTTGGGATTAGAGAAAAAAGTGTTATGCGTGTGAATATATTAGGGAATATTATTGAGTTATTTGTTCAAGATAATTATGGAAGTATGACTATTGATGATGGTTCTGCACAAGTGAGATTAAAAGTTTGGAATGATGATGTTGAGTTAATTAAAAATAAACAAATTGGGGATTTTGTGTTGGTTGTAGGGCGTTTATCTGATTTTAATAATGAAAGATATGTTAGGCCAGAGATTGTTAGAAATATGACTTTTGATTGGGCATTATTAAGAAGATTAGAATTGAATAAGGAATATGGTGTGCCTTCTAAAGAAGATAAAGTTGTTTTGAAAAAAGAAGAAGTTGTCCCTGATGAAGTTGAGCCTACTTTGAAAGCAAGAGAAATTATTTTGAATACTATTGAAAAAAATGAGGAAGCTAGTGATGATGATTTGATTAATGCTTGTGGTATGCCAAAGGATAAAGTTATGTTTGCATTATATGAACTTCTGAAAGAAGGTGAAGTGTTCTCGCCTAAAAAAGGATATTATAGTTTAGTTTGAATATTTGTAAGCAATTATTGAAAATGCACAGGCTAAATTTAATGAGTTTAATTCGTTGACTAATGATATATTTATTTTAGTTTCGCATAATTTAATTATTTCTTTAGGGAGACCACGTTCATTTCCAAAAATTACTAAGTCTGTTTTGTTGGGTGTAAATTGTTTTAATTCTATTGCTTTTGAATCTCCACAAATTGTTGCAATTTTTCTTCCTTTATATTTTTCTAAAAAATTATTAGGTTTAGTAATTGTAATTATTTCTATTTTGTCGATTGTTCCTTGGGAAACATTTCTTATTTGTTTTTGTTTTTTTATTAAAATCTCTTTAGGATCATAGAAGTATAATTTTGAAATATTGAAACCTACTGCTGTTCTTATTATCATACCTATGTTTGCTGAATGGTTTACTTGATATAGTAATGCTTCCATTGTTTTTTTGTAAAATTAGGGATTAAAATAGTTATGGAAAAGGTTTAAATAGTGTCTATTTTTCTGTTTTAGGATGAATTACGAAGAAATGTTAAAGAAAGCGAAAGAGTCTTTGCCTAAGGTTCAAAATAAATGTGAAAGGTTTGAAATGCCGAAGGTAAAGGGGCATGTTGAGGGGAATAGAACTATTATAATTAATATTTATGCTATTGCTGATTTATTAGCTAGGCCTGTAGATCATATTTTAAAATATTTACAAAGGGAATTAGCTACACCTGGTTTTTTACAGGATAAAAGATTAGTTTTTGGAAGAAAATTAACTTCGGCTATGATTAATGATAAGTTAAATAAGTATGTTCAAATTTTTGTGTTATGCGATAAATGTTGTAAACCTGATACTCAATTATTGGAAGAGGATGGAAAGCTGATTAAGAAATGTATGGCTTGTGGAACTAAAAGTCATGTATTAGCAAAAATTTAATGGTGTTAAAATGATTTCAATAAAATTTCATGAAAATGTTGTAGCTTGTTGTGATAATGAATTAATTGGAAAAACCTTTGAAGAGGAAAAATTATTCTTGAATATTTCTAAAAGATTTTATGAAGGGGAATTGTTTGATGAAGAAAAAGTAATTAAAGTTTTAAGTGAAGCTAATAATTTAAGTTTGGTTGGGGAGAAAATTATTGGATTGGCATTGAAAGAAGGTTTTATTAATGAAGAAGATGTAATTCGTGTACAAGGAGTGCCACATGCCCAAATCTACATTTGCGAGTAACCCCAAGTATTTTGAAGCGATAATTCAATTAAGACCTTATGATGAGGGTGTATTTGAATTTATTGAAAATGATATTAAAAGAATGAAAACTGATACTATTTTTATTTCAAAAGTTGAAGAATTAAAAACTGGTGTTGATATTTATATTAGTTCTCAGAGGTATGCTAGGAGTTTAGGACAAAAATTACAAAGGACTTTTAAAGATTGGAAATTGATGATTACAAAAAAGTTTCAGACTGCAAGTAGAATGCAATCCAAAGATCTTTATCGGGCTACAGTTTGTTTTAGGAAAAATGAAGAACAAAAAATTTCCGAGGATTAAAAGTAAGTTGATTCTTGCACCTATGGCTGGTGTGACTAATGTTGCGTTTAGGATTCTTTGTAAAAAACTTGGTGCTGGTATTTGTTATACTGAATTTTTTCATACTGATGCATTAAAAAAAAGTGATGTATTTGATGTTGTTAATGATGAAAGGCCAGTTGTTACTCAAATATTTGGGAACGATGAAAATAAATTATTCGAGGCTGCTAAAAGTTTGGTTGGAAAAACAGATGTTATAGATTTGAATATTGGATGTCCTGCACCGAAAGTTATTGGGCTGGGTTCTGGTGCAGCATTGTTGAAAGATTTGGATAAAGTAGAAAGTATTTTGAAAAAAATGAATACTTTAAATGTTCCTATTAGTTGTAAAATTAGATTAGGTATAAATGAAAAAAAGATTGTAGCCTTAGAATTAGCAAAAATTGCTGATAAATATTGTTGTGCAATTGCAGTGCATGCAAGAACGTTAGAACAAGGTTATTCTGGAAAAGCAGATTGGAGTTATATTCGAAAAATAAAAGAAAATGTTTCTATTCCTGTAATTGGTAATGGGGATATTAACAAAGTTGAAGATGTAAAGAAAATGTTTGATGAGACTGGTTGTGATTATGTTATGATTGGAAGACGTGCAATGAAGGATCCATTCTTTTTTAGAAGAGCAAATCATTATTTGAAGACTGGTGAAGTGTTACCTGAAGAAAGTTTTGAAGAAAAAATGGAATTGCTTGTTGAATATTTACAGCTTTGTAAAAAATATAATTGCTTTGAACCAAATAATTTTAAATTATTATTTATTCAATTTTCTAGAGGATATAGAAATAGTTCTAAGCTTAGAGTTGAAATTTCAAGGATTAAAAAATTTGATGAGCTTTTGTTAAAAGTTCGAGAATTGTGTTAATCTGGCCTTTAAGTAAGGTTTATAAAAAGAGAATAATAATTTTAGGGTAAATGAATAAGAGAAGAGAAGAAGAAGCGAAGTTGCAACAACAGCAACAAGAAATTATGAGAGTTAAGTTGCCTCGTGGTAATCAGTCCATTGGTGTTGTTGAATCTAGACTTGGTAATGGAAGAATGAGAGTTAGATGTTATGATGGTAAAACTAGGGTGTGTAGAATTCCTGGTTCTATGAAAAGAAATTTGTGGGTTAGAGAAAATGATGTTGTTTTAGTTGAACCTTGGGAATATGGTGGAGAAGAAAAAGGGGATGTTATTTACAAATATAGGCCTTCACAGGTTGAGTTTTTGAGAAGAAAAGGATTGATTAAGGAAGTTACAGTAGATTTAGAAGAGTTCTAAAGAATATTTTTTTGTTTTAAATATAAGATTATTATTATGATTATTATTAAAATTATTATGAATATAAATGGATTCAATACTCCTTTTTTATTTTTTGTGAAGTTCATTTTCAATAATTGCGAGTTTTATCTTTAAATCTTCATATTCTTTTCTAATATTTAAGTCTTTTTGGAGATTATTTATTTTTTCTTGAAGTTCGATTATTGGAAGACTAATATTCTTTTGAAACCAAAACCATATTGAAAGGACGATTGGGATTATACTTGCAAATGTGGCGATTTGATAATTATAAGTTATGCCACCTACAAGCAAAAGACCTGAAAGAAATTGAAAAATTATTTCTAAAGTATCTTTGTCTATTATTAAAGTCATTTACCACAATTTTATAAATATTAGTATCTTTTAATAAATAAATGTCTAAGAATAAGTTTATTGCATATGAAAATGTTTTTGATGAGGCAACCTTAAGAGGGATTTTTAAGTTATCAGGGCAAGGATATTTTGAAGCCATTGAGGGTCCGATTTCTACTGGGAAGGAAAGTAATGTTTTTACTGTAAAATACAAAGATGAAAAAAGAGTTGCTAAGATTTATAGGACTTCTGCGAATTTTAAAAAAATGTATGATTATATGAAGTCTGATCCACGTTTTTCTGGGATTAAAGGAACTAAGTTAACTATTATTTATGCCTGGGCGAGGAAAGAGTTTAGAAATTTATTAAGAGCTAGAGAGGGGGAAGTAAATGCACCAACACCTTTTGCAGTTCATCAGAATATTTTAATTATGGAATATTTTGATGCGCCTTTATTGCAAAATAATGGCCCAAAGGATCCAAAAATGTTCTACGAAAAGCTTATAAAAGAGGTCATTAAGCTTTTTAAAGCAGGATTAGTGCATGCTGATTTGTCAGAATTCAATATATTGAATTACAAAGAAAAACCTATATTGATTGATTTTTCGCATGCTTTAGATACAAGGTATCCTAATGTTCAAAGATTATTAAAAAGGGATATTGAAAACCTTGTAAGATATTTCAACAAGAGAGGGTTAAAACTAGATGAGAAGACGGAGTTCGAACGAGTATGGGTACACAAGAAATAAAAATTCCAGTAGAAAGGATAGCAGTATTAATTGGGAAAGGCGGAGAACAGAAAAAAAGAATTGAAGATAAATTAAAGATTAAGATTATTGTTCATTCTGAAGATGGAGATGTTGAAATTTTTGCTGAGGATAGTGTTGCTGTTTTTGAAGGTATGAATATTGTAAAAGCTATTGCTCGAGGGTTTAATCCTGAAATTGCTGAATTATTATTTAATGAAGATTATATGTTTGATTTAATTACTGTGAATGATTTTGCGAATAATTCTAAAAAAACTCTTATGAGATTAAAAGGAAGAGTTATTGGTCAAGAAGGTAAAGCTAGGAAGATGATTGAATCAATGACTAATTGTCATATTTCTGTTTATGGGAAGACTATTGGGATTATTGGTAAAATTGAAGATGTGCCAATGGCAAGGCAAGCTACTGAAATGTTATTAGAGGGTGCGCCACATGGAAATGTGTATAGATGGCTTGAAGATAAGAAAAGGGAAGAAATAAGAAGAAAATTTGATGAAGATTTACCGAGTGAAAAATTTATTTTGGGTAAAGTTTATAAATGTTGATTTTTTGTTATATTGAAATGGTTCTTGAAGAAATTAAAGAGAAAAAAGAGTATCATGGACTAAATGATAATTTTGTAAGAAGGGTTATGAAACCTTATGAACTAAAATATAATATTTATGAGCCTAAACAAAGAAAAAGATTTGTAAAAGAAGTGCGTGCGAAATTAAGAATTCTTTATGGGGCCTTCTTACTTCCTACTAATAAAAAAAGATATGATATTTTGAATAAAATTAAAACTTGGGATGATAAAGAAAATTGTGAAAAAGTTTTGAAGATGCATTTATCTACAAGAGAAAGATTTAGACATTATGATAAAATTTATTCTTGGTTGAAAACTAAAACTAAAATTCATA
This sequence comes from Candidatus Woesearchaeota archaeon, assembly GCA_018302165.1. Taxonomy (GTDB): domain Archaea; phylum Nanobdellota; class Nanobdellia; order SCGC-AAA011-G17; family GW2011-AR17; genus JAGVZZ01. Next base: position 4,842 of record JAGWAA010000043.1, on the reverse strand, counting down.
CAGTGTTTGATATTGGATGTGGGTTTAATATATTTAGTATGCCTTGGTTGGGGAATGTGCATTATTATGGGCTGGAAATTAACAAAGATGATGTTGATTTTTGTAATGCTTTCTTGAATAAATTTAAATTAACTGGGGCTATTCGTTATGGTGATGTTTTTGATTTTGATAAATTCATGAGAGTTGATGTTGTATTTTTGTTTAAAGTATTAGAAGGATTTGAAGCTTTGGAAAGAGGGTTTACTGAAAGGTTATTGAAGAAGCTTGATTGTGATTATGTTTTAGTTAGTTTTGCTACAAGAAGTTTAGGTGGTGGAAAAATAATTAGTGAGAAAAGATTAAAATGGTTTTTAGAGTTAGTTGATGTTGTAGAAAGAAAGAAGTTTGGTGATGAAGTTTATTTCTTGTGTAAGAAAAAAGGTTCTACTGATAGTTTTGGGTTTAAAGGATTTGTATAACTCCGGACAGGACATTCACTCGTAGGATTTTTATAGTAATTTTGTTTTGGAATAAGTTTGGTTATTATTTTCCTAAATCCTCTTTAGTTTTTAGGTTGAAAGCATTAAATTTAAAAATAGAGGATATTTTTAGTTAATTACCCTTGGTTAGCTTATAGCCCCATAGAATGTTTTGTTTAGGCAAAGCTTATGGAATGTAGCGGCCAATCATTCCACCCTTTGGAGGTGGAGACCCAGGTTCGAATCCTGGTGGGGCTATTTTATTAATTACAAAAGTTTTTTAATTATTAAATAAAAATATTTTTTTATGAAAAAAGTTTTAGTTGCTGCACCTTTATGTGAATGGTATGATTATTGTTGGGATGAATTTTCAAATCGTGTTAAAGAATTAACTTATGAAAATTATGATTTATTTTTTACTGAGAATTCTTCCACAAATAATTTTTTTGAAAAAGTTAAAGCTCAAGGATTTGATGTGATTAAAACTGAACACTTGCATAGAATTAGAGATATGGTTACTAGAGATCATAATATTATTCGAGATAAGGTTTTGGATGGAGGATATGATTATTTATTGATTTTAGATCAGGATGTTATTCCACCGAGAGATGTAATTGAAAAATTAATGAAGCATGATAAGAATATTATTTCAGGTTTATATTTTGGGCATCATGATATTAATGGTGAAGCTAAGGTTATGCCTTTTGCTTGGGTGTTTTCTAAAGAAATTAATAATTGGAATGATACTGGTTATTTAATTGAAAAAGAAATATGGGAAGAGCAATTATTGAAAATTGCGTTTGCGGGGATGGGTTGTATTTTAATTAAACGAGAAGTTTTGGAGAAAATAAATTTTAGATATTCATTAGAGATGGATGCATGGGATGATAGATGGTTAGGTGTTGATGTTTGGGCGAATGGGTTTGAATATTATTTGGATAATTCTGTGAAATGCAAACATTTGTATTTGAAAAGAAAATTCTCGTATTGGGAACTGAAAAAGCAAGGTAGGAATTAAGGTTTTTTAAAAGTAAACTATAGAAAGTTTTATAAATGTTTGAGCGGAGCTTTTTTTATGGAAAAATACATTGAAGTCGGACCTATAGAATGTTATGACTTAGATGGAAAGGTTTATGAAAGACATGAAAATTTGTTAGTGTCAATACCTACTTCTAAAGATTATTTTCAACAGGTTCATGGGGCGGCTTTATGTGCTAAAGACTTAAGACTTTTTTTTCCAAGTTCAGCAGTTTTAGCAAATGTTTATGTTAGTTTAGCAAGAAGAATAGATGAACTTGAGGTTAGAGGTTTTTTTGATGCATTATCAACTTCAGTATTGGAAGAGCATACTAATGGTGTCGTATTGCCTTTTTCAGGAAATTCTGTTGTTAGATTTAGTCCTGTGAATAATCGTAATTTTGTTTTGGATAATGGTATAGAAGTTTTTGAAGGACCTTACAAAGTTACTGTAGTACATTATCCAACAAAGGATGAAGTATCAAGGGCTTTTTCTTTCAATCGAAGGGGAGAAGAGATAAATTTAGAAAATAGAAGATGCGTACTTAATTTGGATTTAGCACAAGGCTTGAAATATACAAAAGATGGTTGGAGTGGAGGAGAACATAATTTGGAAGAAGTTTTAGGTGATCCTTTTATGAACCAATTATTTAGATCTTTAACAGGTTTAAGAAATCCGAATGATATTATGGAATTAACTAATGCTTTAAATAAAGAATTTTCTTTTGAAAATGGAGATATTTATACTCCTGATTGGGATGGTTCTGGATATTTTGCGAAAGGATCAGGTGAAAAAGCTGTGTTATTTGGTTTTGGATATAAAAATTTACTCAAACTTTCTCTTGAAACTGCTCATCCTCAAAGATTTCATCTTTTTAGAAAGTAAATTATTTTTGATTTGAGAATATTATTTGGATAATTCTGTGAAATGCAAACATTTGTATTTGAAAAGAAAATTCTCGTATTGGGAACTGAAAAAGCAAGGTAGAACTAGTTGATTTTTGAACATTTTGTTTTCATTGTTTGAATTTCAAATTTTATATTTGATATATCAAATTTTATTTCTTTAATATCTTTAGAATTTTCTTTAATATCTTTTGTTGCTCTTTCTAATTTATTTACATTCCAACCTGCAAGATAAATTGCTCCGTAAATTGGTGCATATTCTAACCAAATTGGAGTATTTATTATTCCTAATATTTTGAGAATTACCCAAATTGTAATTCCTGCTAAACATATCCATGCTAAGTAGTCCCAAAAATTTCTTTTTATGGTCATATTTTTATTATGATATTTTTTATTATAAATCTTTTGTAGATTTTTTTGAAATATTTTCAGTATTTTACTATCTAGAAACATTTATAAATCCGCATTTTTATCAGATTTGATAACAGATGGGTGGTTTTGTTGAAAGACATTGTCACACCGGAGAAAATAGTTAATTTCTCCTTAGTCTTTATATAAAAATGGCAAGATTGTATTCGAAAAGTAAGGGAAAGGCTTCAAGTCACAAGCCAGTAGACAGAACTGTTCCTGAGTGGGTTAATTATTCACCAACAGAAGTTGAACAGATAATTGTAAAGTTAGCTAAGCAAGAAAATACTGCAAGTAAGATTGGAATGTTCTTAAGAGATTCTTATGGAATTCCTTCAGTAAAAGCTTTACTAAATAAAAGTATTAATGATGTTTTGAAAGATAAAAAATTGACACCTAAATTACCTGAAGATTTATTGGCGTTAATTAAAAGGCACATTGCTGTAATGAATCATGCTAATGCAAATAAACATGATGTTGTTGCTAAGAGAGGAGTTACTCTTGTTGAATCTAAAATTAAAAGATTAGCAAATTATTACAAGACAAAAAATATTTTACCAAATAAATGGGTATACGATAGAACCCAAGCAAAACTCTATATTGAATAAAAATGGCAAAAAAAATAATCACACAAAAAGCAAGAATATCTATTGCTAAAAAGCGATGGTATTCATTACAAGCACCAAAAGTTTTTAATGATTTTATGTTTGGCGAGACTTTGGCACAAACTCCAGAGTCGCTTGTTGGAAGATCTGTTAGAACAAACCTTTCTACAATTTTGAAAGGTGGAAAAAGACAAAGTATGGAAGCAAAGTTTAAAGTTGTTGAAGTTAAAGGGAACAATTGTATGACTGAATTAGTTTCATTAGAAATTTTGCCACCGAATGTAAAAAGAATTGTTAAAAGGGCTAAGAAAAGAGTAGATGATTCTTTTGTTGTTGAAACTAAAGATGATGTTAAAGTTAGATTGAAACCTATGTTGCTTGTTAAAGATAATGTGCAGCATGGAATCTTAACTGATTTGAGAGCTAAGTGTCAAGAGTATTTTGAGAGGGTAGCTAAGGAAAATAGCTTTAATGAGTTTACAAATAAAGTTGTTCTTGGTGAATTATACAAAGATTTGAAAACTGAGCTTAAAAAAATATATCCAGTGTCTGCAGTTGAGATGAGGGCTTTCGTAAAAATTTAGAAAGTTATATTAACTTTTTATTTTTTATATTTATAATGCCTCTGTGGCTTAGTGGTATAGCAGCAGTTTTGTAAACTGCAGGTCGGGGGTTCAAATCCCTCCAGAGGCTTTAAACTTTTATTATAATCTAGTATGGCTATACTTATAAATTAGCTAGGGCTTTAAACTTTCTATGAATGAGAAGATTATAGCAAGTTTTCTTGAGAATTGCAGTTGCTGAGGGATTCGGAAAGTCAAGGATTTCTTAATGATTTAATTATTCAAATTTTAGGTGAAAAAGACTCTCATTTTAAAAGGAATATTCGAAAGTTAAGCGAAATTCAAGAAGATTTAAGATTAATTAATATTGAAATGTCAATTAATATTAATAAAAATGATAGTGACTCAATTAAGACTATTGATACTAATCTTAATATGTTAAAACCAAAGGAAATTGTGGAAGAGGTTAAAAAATATTGTTAATAGTTAGTAAGTATAAATAAGTATAATCAGTTAGTATAGTAGTAAAGAATGTTTGTGTAGATAAGTAAGTATATACACACTAAAAGAAAGTTTTTAGTTAGTGATTATACACATAAATGTGTATAATATATATTTTAAAATTCTTGTCTGAATTTTATTTAAAAATTTTTAATTAGGAAGTTATTTAAACTTCTTTGGTCTATTTTTAAATATGAATTGGTGTTTGAGTCTTAATTGGTTTTTAATGATATTAGGTTTGTTTTTGTTGTTAGATGGACTTTTTGGTTTTCTTAAAAAACTTTCAATTCCGATTCCCTCTTATTTAGGTGCTCCTATTGGATTTCTTTTAGTTCTTATAGCTGTTTTAATGAATTCAATGGGGGTATGTTCTTAGTGGTTTCT
>JAGWAA010000042.1 GCA_018302165.1 Candidatus Woesearchaeota archaeon | reverse complement strand
ATTATGAGCATACTTTCTTTTAACACGATTAATTTCAGTCGAAGAAGCAAAATGACCATCACTTAAAACTGCAAACTCTTTCAAACCCAAATCAATACCCAAAACTTCATGGTAATGACATAGCTTTGGAGTCTCACCTTCAACAATGACTTTCAATTTCAAATTCTTATTTTCAATGCCTAATGTAACAGCCTTAACTTTCCAAGAAAAATACTTGTTAAAATAATCAGGCACTTTGATTTTGTATTTTTTTCGGCCATCAAGAGTCGTCAACTGCAGTTCTCCAGAAGCCAACAAGACCTTGCAAGTACGCAAATCAAATCTGATTGATGTATTTAATCTTTTTCTAGTAAAAGTATTAACACCATTACCTTTTAACATCTCAACAGCATTATCACGAGCACATTGAATTAAAGCAGAAGGAAATTCAGGAAAATCTTTTCGAATTTTGGAATATAAAGAATGATGAAGTTGAGATTTTGAAATTGTTTGAGTACACAAACATTCACAAATATGCATGTTGACAATAGAGTTATAACTATAAATGGTTTCACAAAGTTCTTTATATTTAGGAAGCACAAGACTAATAGTACGTTGCATTAAAAAATCTAAGAAAAATTTATTTATATAGTCTACGCGGGCAAATGTCCTGTCCGGGGCTTTTCTAGGATAGGTTTATAAATTTATTTTCTTATATATTATTTATGAAATTTGTTATTTGGATTTTAGTTTTGATTTTATCGGTTAGTTTTGTAGTGGCGGAAATAAAGATATCTTGTGAGACTGATTCTGCGTGTTATTTGATTAATAAGGAATCTTCTTGTGTTGAAGGATATTGTTATAGTCCTGTTCGGGGTTATATGACTATAGAAGATTTGCAGCCTAGAAATAATGAGTTTGAATGGAATATTGTTAATATTGAGCCAAAGACTACAAGATGTGAGAATTGTTTGATACTTGCTCCTGAGATTGATAATTGGTTTACTAAATTTGTTAATTGGATCTTCTTTCTGGATTAAGTTGGGCAATTATAACTGAGTTATCACCCATATTTTTTATAAATGGTGATTTTATTCTATAAAGGATTAAGTTTAGTAATCTTGCAATTTTATTTAGATAAGGATAATCAAATAAATCAATTGTTGTGGTTTTTTTAATTCTGAAATTATTTGTTTTTAGTAAGTTTAACCAGTATTCTTTATTATGGATAGAAATATGGGTTGGATCTTTATATGCAAACCATTGTTTTTTCTTGATTTTATGGCTATATGAATCGGGGTTTGGTGTGGAAATTATTAGAATTCCATTTGGTTTTAGGACTTTAGATATTTCTTGAATGCCTTTTTTTGGATTGGGTAAATGTTCTAAAACATCAATAGCAAGGATTAAATCAAAATTATTTTTTGGAAATTTTAAATCTTGGACATCTTGAGTTTCGAATGTTGCTTTTTGATTCAGGGTTTTTGCGACGTTAATTGCGTGTTTGGATATGTCTATACCGAAGAGATTTTTATAGCCTTTTAAATGCTTGAAAAGGTAACCATAAGTGCAGCCTAATTCTAAGATTTTGGATTCTTTATTAGTGTATTTTCTAACTACAGAAGACCAAAAAAGCCATTTGAATGATTGTTCTTTGTAATTTTTAAAATAATCTTTGTCAAACATCTATGAAAAGGAATTCAGAGGATTTATAACTTTTCTGTAAGAATTTTTTGAGTTTTTGAAAAGAATAAATCCTCGGTTTTGAGTTTTTGAAAAGAATAAAGCCTCGGACAGGACAATCGCCTACGCAGGATATATAAATAGAATTTCTTTAATTTTGTAAATGCAACGTACAATTGGTCTTGAGCTTCCAAAATATAAAGAACTTTGTGATTTAATTTATAGTTATAATTCTATTGCAAATGAGCATATTTGTGAAGCTTTATGTAATAATACTATTTCAAAGAGTAGACTTCATCAATTGTTATATTCAAGAATTAGAAAAGATCAACCTAACTTTCCTTCTGCATTGATTCAATGTGCTCGTGATAATGCTGTTGAAATGTTGAAGGGTAATCAATTTAATACATTTACAAGAAAGAGAATAGATTCTTCTATCCGATTTGATTTACGTACTTGTAAAGTTTTTTTGCTTTCTGGTGAATTGCAGTTGACAACTTTGGAGGGTCGAAAGAAATATACAATTAAAATTCCGAATTATTTTCAGAAATATTTTTCTTGGAAGGTTAAGGCTGTAACTTTAGGTATAGAAAAAAAGTATTTGAAATTGAAAGTAATTATTGAAGGTGAGAATCCAAAGCAATGTATTTATCATGAAGTTCTGGGCATTGATTTAGGTTTGAAAGAATTTGCAGTTTTGAGTGATGGCCATTTTGCTCCTTCCACACAAATCAATCGTATGAAAAGAAAGTATGCTCATAATCGCAAAATATTGCAGTCCAAAGGCACTCGCTCTGCAAAGAAAAAATTAAAATATCTTTCAGGCCGAGAAAGACGGTTTATGCTGGGCTATAATCATTTGCTGACAAAGAAAATTGCTTCATTACCTTATGGTGCATTTGCATTGGAAGATTTGAAAGGAATTCGTAATGGAAAGAAAGGTAGAGTGTTCAACAGAAAAAGAAACTCTTGGGCTTACTTTCAATTCAGAAAAATGTTGGAATATAAAGCTCAAAATAAGGGAAAACAAGTGATTCTTGTTGATCCAAAATACACTTCTCAAGAGTGCAATTTTTGTGGTTATATTGACAAAGAGAATAGAAAAGAGATTACTTTCCATTGCAAAGAATGTGGTTTTCAATGTCATGCAGATTTGAATGCGAGTAAAAACATCTCCCTAAGAGGATACAAAATCTTCTATAGGCAGGCTGTTGTAAACCAGCCATATATCTCAAACTATGAAATCAATAAGGATAGAGTTTAGGGATAATGAATTCTTCAGAGAAATAGTTTCTGAGGTGTTCGAGTTTACAAATATTATTTAGTTTATTTTAATTAATTTTTTAATGCAGAAAGTTTAAAATAGTCTGATTTTTTATAAAGGGCATGAAAGTTGTTGTTTTTACTGAATGTCCCACAAAAGATTACTTTAGGGCATTGTTAAAGCTTGATAATAATATACAATTTATTGATTCTAGAGCTTTCTATTTGTTTTTTTTGAAGGTTTATTCAGAATTATATTTTTTAAGGAAGATTGGTAGTAAATTAGGCAAACCTTTAGAAGTAAAAAAGGTTTTGTGGAAGGATGTATTTTGGAGTTTTTTTGGTTATATTTATTTAATTTTCACGTCGAAGAAAGTGATTACATTATTTGCTCCATATAGTTGGATTGCAGTATATTTATTTGTTATTAGAACTTTGGGAACTAAAGTTGTTTATATGACTTCATGGCCACATTGGAATGAAAAAGATTATGTGTTTAAACCGAATAAAATTAAAGTGTTTTTTTGGGAGAAATTTTTGGAGAATATAAAGTGTGTTACTATTTCTAAATCTGCTGAGAGTTCATTGAAAAAGTTTACTCCGAATATCGTACAAATACCGCATGCTGTTGATTTGAGTTTGTTTAAAGTGGGTAGGAAAGATAAAAAGTTTAAAGTTTTGTTTGTTGGGAGGATTATTAAAGAAAAAGGAATACAAGGAATATTAAATGTTGCTTCTTCGTTAAAAGATATAGAATTTGTTTTTGTTGGTTCTGGGGGTTATGTTGATAATGTTAAGAATTGTAATTTGAAAAATGTTGTTTATTTAGGAGAAGTAAGAGACAGAGAAAAACTTGCGGAGATATTTGCTTCAGCGTCAGTGTTTGTTTTAAATTCATATAAAATTCATGGGTGGGAAGAATTATATGGGATTGTTTTACTTGAAGCTTTAGCTTCTGGAACTTGTGTGATTAGTACTGATTGTGTTGGGCCTAAAGAAATTGTTAAGAAAGAATTTGGGTTTTTAATTTCTCAGAAAAATGATAAAGAATTGAAAGAAAAAATTGAATTTTTATTTAAAAATAAAGAATTAGCTGAAAAAATGGGTCTTAAAGGTAGGAAGTTTGTTGAGAATAATTATGATATTAATGTCTTATCTCAGAAATGGAATGATATCTTGAAATGAATAATCTTTTTAAACATAGACTTTTAGATTTGTTTAATGTCTTTTACAAAGAAGTTTAAAATATATGCTAAAAATATTACTCGTAAAAGGGTTTATAATTATTTGAAGGTTAAGCATTCTTTAAGGAATAAATTTGAAGAAGTCTCTGGAATGCCATTGTCTTTATTTATTGAACCGACAAATATTTGTAATCTTAAATGTCCTTTATGTCCAACTGGAAATGGTTTATTAAAGAAAAAAAAAGGTTATATGAGTCTGGAGAATTATAAAAAAATTATTGATAAACTTGGACCTACTGCATTTTCTGTAACGCTTTGGAATTATGGAGAGCCTTCATTGAATAAAGATTTTATTGAAATGATTAAGTATGCAAAAGAGAAAGGGTTGAAAGTTATTACAAGTACGAATGGAATATTGTTTAAAGATAAGGAAAATATTCCAAAATTATTAGATTCAGGGTTAGATGAATTGGTTTTAGCTGTAGATGGTGCGACTAATGAAACTTATAGTAAATATAGAAAAAATGGGGATTTTAAAGTTTTAATTGAAGGTATTAAGGAATTAAGTCAATTAAAGAAAGAAAAGAAATCTTATTTTCCATTTTTAAGTATGCAGTTTATTATTATGAAAGAGAATGAGCATGAAGTTGAGGAAATTCAAAAACTTGCTAAAGATTTGGGTGTAAATGAGTTAATTTTAAAGACTGTATTTTTATTCAATGATTCAGCAAAGGCTGATAAATATTTACCTCTAAATAAAAGTTATTCTAGGTATATTGACGAAGAAAAATGTAAGGATTCTTTGATTCCAGGTTGTGATGGATTATGGACTGGAATAAATATTAATTATGATGGAAATGTTACTGTTTGTTGCTTTGATTATTCTGAGAATTTTATAGTTGGTAATATTTTGGATGATGATTTTGAGAATGAAATTTGGAATTCTGAACAAATGCAAAAATTTAGAATGGTAGTCTGGAAAGATAAAAATTCTATTGAAATGTGTAAAAATTGTCCTACAAATTCAAAAAGTCAGGATTATAAAAGAATTGTTTTTAAAATTTAATTTTAGTAGTTAATGTTTTGCCATACTTTTTTATTTGAATCGCTTTTGAAGGAGCTATTTTACCATAATTTTCAGAGTAAAATGTGTCTAAAATAATAGGTTTATCTTCAGTTTCTATAATTATTGAGTTATTTAATTTTAATTTGTTTTTTGTATTTTCAATCTTTATTTCTGGGTGCAAATGTAAATTTAAAGTTAGATTATTATCTTTTTCTATAGAGTCTGTTATAATAATTTTATTTTCTTTTTTATCTAATATTATTTGTCTTCTGACTTTTTGATTAAAACCTTTGTGTTCACCTATAAATATATCCTTTTCAGAATTACTTTCAAATTTTATTATTCTAGCATAGGATTTATGTTCCATATTAAATACTGATTCTATTAAATTTTGTTCTTGTTTGTCTAATAAAATCGTGTTATGATAACTTGTGGATCGGAATATATTTCTTAATTTTAAATCACCTGTATAAGTGTATGTCCCAGGATCAATAATTAAATCTTCTTTGGTGCTGAGAATAAAACTTAGCTGATCATTATGACCATGGCCACCAAAGTTATTTCTACCAATGCTTCCACAATGAATTAATATATAAATTTCTTTGTTTCTTAAAATATAATAATCTTTAAAGGATTTTGATTTTAGTTCTATTCGATTTTCTTTGATTTGGTTATATTTTTCTTTATTTAGTATTAGAAATAGTTTTGGATTTGTGGTTGAATAAGCTTTGAAGTCTTCGCGATTGAATAATACTGAGGCTATTGCTAAGAGTTCTATATGATTGTTTATATTTTTGTTCCAAATATCTAATATTCTTGAATTATCTGTATCGCCTATTGATGGTGCATTTCCGGATTCAGGAGTGTAATACATAATAAACTCGCACATATTTTCTATCCTGCTTTTGAATGTGTTTGATAAATCAATATTGTTTTTTGTTGCTAAAATTAATGTGATTGTGAATATTTCTGTAACTAGTCTATGATAATTTAATGAAGATTCATAGTCAACTCCGTCTTCTGATACTTGGTGTCTAATTTCTTTTTCGAGTTCTTTTTTTGAAAATCTAATCCATCCTTCTTTATTGAATAATATTCCTATCCAAAATAAACCTAATAAATCTGTAAGATAATGATTCTCTTTTGCAGGTGTCCATTCTATATTTTCTTTAATGAATATCCCATGGTTATAGATTAATGTTAGAATATCTAATTTTTTTTCAGTTAAAAAATATATTTGAATTAGATTAATTGCACGAACTGCACATTCCATTGGGGTTGACCAGTTTATGCCTTTTCCAAAGGGATTTTGCTCTATCCAATCTTTAATTTGTGATTCTATTTCAATAAAATACTTTTCATCTTTTGTTTGATTATATGCTAATGCTAAAGTTGTTAAGTGTTGGAAACGGTTTAGTTCCCAAG
>JAGWAA010000041.1 GCA_018302165.1 Candidatus Woesearchaeota archaeon | reverse complement strand
AGGCGTGAAGAAAAAGTTTTGCTCCATTTTAAAGTAGTAAAATTTATATAATTCGGTTCATTTCTAATAAGTTATGGGAACACAGGGTGAAATTTATAATCTTCTTGGTTTGAAACTTCCAGCTGAGACAGTAGAAAAAGATAGATTGTATAGGGTTAATGGAAAGACTGTTGCAGCTGATGAAGATCATACAGAAGGTACTGACTTTGTAAATGTCATCCCAACCGTTGCTGTCGATCTGAAAAATCCTAATCTAGTTTAAGCTGGTTGATGATTTGCGAGAAAGATTAGGATATGATACTCAACCTAATCAACTAGAAGTGTTCTTAATGTTTGATTTTAAACAATAATAAATTTGCCCTCATCTGACTTCTCCGTTCCTCAAAAAATCAAAGATTTTTTTGCGGTACTCGACCACGGCGCTCTCACTTCGTTCGGGTCATATAACAGGCATTGTGATGTTATGTCTAATTGAGTTTGAGTTTTAAAAACGAGCACGCGCTTACCATTTCAGGACAGATAGTCAAAACTTTCAGTTTTGAAATTTTATTCAGAAATAATCTTTTTATTCTCTTTGACGTTCTAGTAGATAATTATCAGTTGCTTTTGTTGCAGTAGAAATAAAATAAAACATACCTAATACAACTACAACTGGTAGTCCATATTCAACTACACCAGAACCAATTAATCCAACATATTTTTCAATATGGGGTGCTATTCTATCACCAATATCTTCTGCTATCTTAATTAATTCAATTCCTCCAACAGTTGTAGTTATTCCTACCCCTGCTGTTGTTACAATATCTGTTAGCTTTCTTTTCTTTTCCATTTTAGCAACTGATAATAGAATCAATAGTTTTTGCTGTTTCTTCCCCACCCATTGTATTCACAAGGGATTTTCTTTGAGGACTCAAATCAAATTCTTTTACTTGTTTCATTAAATTAGTTCCGGCTTTTAATGCATCTTCTATAGAATCATATATAGGATTACACGAAACTATTGGGCGACAATGTCTATCTTCATTATGAATAATAGCATAGCCATATTTACCAGACTCTTTATCTCGATAAGCATCAACCAAAGTTTCATTTCCTTGAATTTGCATTGCCGAAAGTAAAGATAATCCCATAATAAATAATATTCAGGGGTTACTTAAAAAGATTTCTAAGGTAAAAAAATTATTCTGAAGAACACAGAATAATTTGAATTTTTCATCTTACTCTCACTTAACTTCATTCAACCATTTCTTAATCAAATTAAAACCTTCTTGCCAGAATTCCCCTTTAGAAATATCAAATCCTTGTTCTTTAAGCAAATCTTCAGGTTTTCTAGTCCCACCTGCATTTAAAATAATCTTCAATTTTTTAACAAAATTTTTCTTATCTTTCAAATATTCAGCATATAAAGCTAAAGATAACAAATCCCCAAATGAATATCCATAACAATAAAATGGCGAATGATAAATATGTGGCACAACTAAATACTCATATTTGAAATTTTCATCAATATCAACAGAATCTCCAAATAATTCTTTAAGATTATCCCAATATAAATTACTCAATTCTTCTTCAGTAATCCCTTTAGGAATCTTTTCATGTGCCAATAATTCAAATTTAACAAAATAAGCTTGTCTCATAATAGTTCTATATGAATCTTCAATTTTATTAAGAATCATCATTTTTCTTTCTTTATCTTTCGCTTTCTTCAACAATTTATCAAATAACATTAATTCAGAGAATGTTGATGCAGTTTCTGCTAATGGAATCACTGAATGAAATAATGTTGGTAGTTTATCCGAAGCCTGCATAGCATGTATAGCATGCCCAAATTCATGAGCCATTGTATAAATATCATCAGGTTTCCCAGAAAAATTCAATAATACATATGGAGTAATATCTGGATTTACAGAATAACAAAATGCTCCACTACGCTTATTTTCTCTAGGAAAAGCATCAATTTTTTCTTGTTGAAAAAGTCTACTAGCCTGTTGATAAAACTCTTTATCAAACTCCTTAAAATTATTCAAAACAATTTTCTTGGATTCCTCGAATGAATATTTTTTTTGAACTTTTTTCAAAGGAGCATATAAATCAAACCTTGATATTTTTTTCAATCCTAAATTCTTCGCTTTCAACTTAAAAAACTCTTGATAAATAATCTTATTTTTTTCACAAACTTTCAATAAAGTTTTAATTACCTCATCGCTCAACCAATTATCAATATTTCTCACTGAAATAGAATTTTTATAACCCCTCAAATCTTTTTCAATATTCCAATCTTTAACAACTGAAGAATAAATAGTAAATAATATTTCTTTATTTTCCCTGAAAGGTTTATAATAACTTAAATAAGCATTTTTTCTTATCGATGGATTATTATCAAAAACATAATCCATAATTTCTTTCATAGTTTTAATTTTTTTTACTTTACCATGAATCTTCAACTCATATTGAAAGTTTGTTGTAATTTGATCATAAAGTTCAGTAACAGTATTAATCCCATTCAAATCTTTTCTTTGTATAATCCTTTCTTGATCTTCAGGCAAAGAATAATTTGCCATTTTTCTTCGATATAAAAAAGATTCCTTTCTTTGTTTAATTAAATCACTTAGCCTCAAAACATTTTTCTGGTTAAGCCCTTTTCTTTCTTTAGTATCCAAACCTTTCTCCCAAAAATCAAACTTTCTAACAATATCACTATATTTCATACTAAAACTTTCAAATATAGACCTAAATTTCATAACCTCTTGTGATTTGGTATTCTCAGCAAGCATTAGTCCTAAATATGCACTTAATCTTCCAATTCTAGCAACCATGTTCTCTTCTAAAAAAACTATTTTTTTATAATCTTCATTAGAGATATTATCACTTAATTTATTCAACAAAAACTCAAAAGTTCTTAATTCATTTTCAAGAATAGAAATATTTTCATCAAACCTTTTCCCCTGTAATAATTCTTTAAGCTTCCACCTCATTATTAAAATAATATTCTTATCATTTAAAATCCTTTTGAATACCTTTATAAACCTCTTCAGAACAAAAATTATTATGTTTACAATTATAAAACAACTTAATCAAGCACGTACAGGAGTTTTAGAAATAAATAATCGAAAAGCAGAAACTCCTTTCTTCATGCCAGTTGCAACAAAAGCAGTTGGCCGTTTTGTAACTTCAGAAGAATATGAATCTAGCAATACAAAAGCAATAATTGCAAACGCTTTTTTCTTATCATTAAGTCCAAGCCTAGAAATGTTTGAAAAAACTAATGGAATTCATAATTTCATGAACTATAATGGAATCATCTTTAATGATTGTGGCGGTTTTCAAATGTTAAGAGAAAATCTTTTGAAAGAAACAACTGCAAATGGTATTTTATTAAAAAATCCAATGGGCAAAGATGTGTTCATGCGCCCAGAAAAAATAATGCATATTTCTTCAATCATAAAACCTGATGTAATGATGGCATTAGACTGTGTCCTTCCATTTGGAAAAACAAAAGAAGAATATCAAGAAGCATTAATCAAATCTCATAAATGGTCAAAAGAATGTTTGAAATACAAAACTAAAGATACATTATTATTTGGAATCACTCAAGGTGGAACTTTCAAAGAATTAAGAAAAGATAGTGCAAAAGCAATAAATGAAATGAACTTTGACGGCCACGCAATAGGCGGTTTAGGTATTGGTGAGCCCTCAGAAAAAATGTTTGAAATGATAGAAGCTTCAGTTCCTTTCCTAGACAACAACAAACCAAGATATTTAATGGGCGTCGGTAAACCAGACCAAATATTAGAATGTATTTCAAGAGGGGTAGATATTTTTGATAGTATTTATCCACAAAAGAACGCAAGACATGGTATGCTTTTCACATTTAATGGAATCCTAGATTTAGGCAAATCTAATTACAAATTTGATTTCACTCCAATAGAAAAAGATTGCCAATGTTTAACCTGTAAGAAATACACAAAAGCTTACTTAAGATATTTATTAAAAAAGGACGACGCAGTTGGAAAAAGATACTTAACAATCCATAATATTTATTTCATGCAAGAGTTCATGAAAAAAATTAGAGAGTCTATAAAAGAGAATACATTCGAAGAATTCAAAAAAGAATTTTTAGAAAAATTCAAAAAAATTAAGGAGTAAGTCTATCTCTATCTCTTGGGAATTTAGCAATTAAAACTTTTTGTTTTCTGAGGATAGTAAACCCTATTAATTCCTGAAATAAATTAATTGATTTCTTATCATGAATTCTTAATCTATATTTTTGATGTGTATTTGGACGATTATCTTTTGTTTTTATTATAGTATATCTCATTCCAAGACTTCTCAAAATTTCTCCTACTTGATTTAACCCATCCAAATTTACTGATGTAGCACCAATTCTCCAATTTCGTTTATCTATTTCACCTTCTGAATCAAAAAATCCTTTGATAAAAGAACATTTAATTTGTATATTTGAATTAATTATCACTTCTGGAATTCTCCATTTAAATTTTTTAAAGTCTCCAAATTTATTAATAAAATCACATGCTTCTTTAGAACATAATCTTGTTGCAAACTGATCTCTCCATTTTATATTTTTACTTTTTTTAAATTCATTAGTTGGATTTATTTCAAAATATTTGAATAATGCTTTTTTAAATTGTTCTAAAAATTCTTTATCAGTAACAGATAGGGCTATTTGATAAGTTCTTCTTTTATCATTATAATCCATATAACCATCACCACACAAAACTCCTATAATATAAGCAAAATTTTTATCTAATTTTAAATTATTAGGTATCCTATTTTTTTTTATTACAATTCTACCTGCTTTTACACCCTCTTTTGCAGCGGAACTCCTACTTCTTCTATTTAATCCTAACCTTTTAAGATGATATATAATATTAGAGTGATCTGTATCAAATTTTTTAGCAATAGCCCAACTAGATAAACCTGAATTATAAAGTCCTGATAATGATAAAATATCACTATTAGTTAATTTCCTTTCAACCATTTTTTTATATAAATAGATTAAATAAAATCTATGGAGTAACCCTTTCAACATCTCTTGGAAGTAATACAGCTTCTCTAGTATTATCTAAATTAAGCATTCTTTGAGTAATTCTATCTAACCCAAATCCAATTCCTCCATGGGGTATTGCTCCATATCTAAAGATATCTTCATAAATTTTTGGAATAACAACTCCTTTTTCTTTAGCTTGTTCCTGTAGAATATTCAATCTATGCTCTCTTTGTGCTCCAGTACAAACTTCAACACCTTTGAAAAGCAAATCAAAACTTCTAGTTGTTTTTTGATCACTTCTCATATGATAAAATGGCCTAACTTTAACAGGATAATGTGTAACAAAAATAAATTCTTCTCCAAATTCTTTTATTACATATTCACCTATCAATCTTTCTGCTTCAGCATCTAAATCATCATCTAAGGTTAATTTCTTTCCTTTATCTGCAAGAATTTTTTTCAATTCTATTATAGATATTCTCGGAATTACTTGTGGAATATTTAATTTAATATTCAAAAGAATCAATTCATCTTTTCTTTCAGTTTTGACTTTTTCAATAATATACTTCATCATTTTTTCAGCCATATCCATTATATCATTCTCATCATTAATAAAACCCATTTCAAAATCAGCTCCAATAAATTCTGTTAAATGCCTGGTTGTATGGCTCTTTTCTGCTCTATAAACTGGCCCGATTTCAAATACTCTATCAAAACCACCATTAGCAAACATTTGTTTATAAAACTGTGGAGATTGAGCAAGAACAACTTTTTTATCAAAATAATTTACAACAAAAGATTCTGCTCCAGATTCTAAACCAATAGTAGTCAGTTTTGGTGTATTAATAATTGTAAATCCTTCTTTGTCATAAAAATTCACTAAAGCCTTGTAAATAGTTGATCTAATTTTAAAAATAGCTTGTATTTTATTTCTACGTGTATCCAAAAATCTATAATCCAATCTTTTATCTAAAGCAGTAGTAGAATTTTCATCTAATTCAATAGGCAATGGTTCTGCTTCTGCAATCAATTCCATTTCTTTTGCAGCAATTTCAACATCCCCAGTTTTCATTTCTTTTTTTATTTGATTCTCTGGTCTTTTATTGACCAAACCTTTAATCATAACAACAGATTCTCTCCTAGTATCCTTAAATTTCTCAGTCAAATTCTTATCCAAGAATACCTGAACTAAACCAGTTCTATCTCTTAATAATAAAAATCCAATTTTTCCAGAAACTCTTAATGTATCAACCCATCCAGCAAGAATTACTTCTTGATTAGCATTCTTAGCATTTAATTCTCCACAATTATGTGTTTTCATAACCAAAGAAAAAAGATTTAGGTTTTATATATTTATCCACTTAAAAAGGAATATCCTCTCTAGGCCCCATTGGAGGATTAGGGGGTGAAGGTACAAACACTTCTTCAGTCAATTCCTCTAAAGATTTCCATCCCAGGTCATTTCTATTTATGAAACCAAAATTATTTTTAATTTCAGGCTTAGCAAATAATGGATCCAATTCATAACGCCCTAATTCAGTAAAATCCACATCTGTCAACAATAAATAATTTTGATCAAATTCTAAACCGGGATTCCTAGCCACTAAATTATTCAACAATTCACCATTCAACAACTCAGAATCAGCATAACCTTCAAGACAACAATCCAAAATCCCTCTAGCAGTACTCCATTCTCTAGTTTCTTTTTGTCTATAATAAATTTCAACATAATTAAACATAAACAAAAAATAAATCCCAAATTTAAAAGAATATCTAATTCATTTTAGTTATATCTAAACGTAATTGTTCTAATTTTTGTAAGTTCCATTTTATAGAATCAGACTTCTGCCTTAAATTTCCATTTCTAAGATCAAACTTCAAAAATTCTCCATAAATTTCTTCAACGAGTTTAGTAATTTCTT
>JAGWAA010000040.1:1763-8448 GCA_018302165.1 Candidatus Woesearchaeota archaeon | reverse complement strand
ACAATAATTCCAATTATGGTTAACCAGCTTCTAACTTTTCTATGTAAAATACTCTTTACTGCAAAGTTTAGATAATGTTTCATAGATCATCAAATAATTCCCGAATCTTACGAGGGATTTTTTTGAGATTACCTGGACTAAAAAAGAGTAAGATTCTAAATGGTAATTGTATTGTACGTTTTAAACCATGTTTTAATGCTAAGTCAATTTTCTTTTCTCTTCTCCAACCTTTAAAAGAATAATATACAAAGAAGATACAAAGAATATAGAATATCAATGTCCAAATAGAAATTGTATTTCCATCAAGACCATAGCTTTTTATCTCACTGCTAGTGTATACTGGTAATAATAAAGTAATTGCTTTTTCAAATTCTTGATTATAAGAATCTTTGTAATTAGCAACAAGGTTAAGAACAACGCTTTCTTTTTGTTTAACATAAATATCAAAACTTGATGTTTCAAAATCGTCACTATCTAAATTACCAAGGTATTCAGAATCTGGTCCAATTATTTCATAACCTTCACCAGGAAGAATTTTTAATGTAAGATATTTTATTTCTGTAGGACCAATATTACTTGTTGAAACAATTACTTCACCATTAGTGCCTTTTTTGAAAGCTGAGAATTCTTCCAAATTAAAAGATAAATCTGCATCAGAACCAATCAAAATTCCAAATGTATCATTCTTATAGTGCGCAGAACCATTTGCATCCCTATAAGTAATTGCTAAAGGGATTTTGTAAACACCAGCAGTTGCATCCTCTTCAGCAATAATATTGAAAGTGAATGTGTGTTCCTTACCAGGACTTAAAGAAACCAAGGATTGTTCTTTACTGGATTTGTAAGGTACGATTGGAATAGTATTACTATCAATACTCAAAGATGCTTCTAAGTTTCTAAAAGAAGAGAAAGCATCGTTACGGATTGTGACAAAAAGTTCTGCAGGTTCACCAGGAGAAAGAAGTTCTGGTTCAGTTTCAATAGATACAACATTCAAAGTGTAATCAATAGAATCAACTGGAATCTCTAAAGCAGGAGTTGTTTTACTTTCATCTTCAGAGCTTGAGAATAAAAACTTTAGTTCATAATCATCAGGAGATGCATCTTCATCAACTTTTACTTTATATTTTAATGAATATTCCTTACCTGGTTCAACAACGCCAAGAGAGCGAATACCATCATCATCTGAATCTAATGAAAAAGGATAATCTTGAATTAATTCTAATTGAACATTTTGAAGGTCATCAGTATTTATTATAGAAGTAGAACTTTGGACACCTTCAGTTTCTAATGAAAGGTATAAATCAAAATATTCTCCAGGTTGAACAATTGAAGGGACCATACGATCAATCGATACCTGAACTTGAAGCAAAGAATTTGCATTAGTACCAAAAGAGACAGAACTAGTTGTAGCAATAGCTAAAGGAATTAATAATAAGAATAATATTAATAGTAAACCTCTTTTCATTATATCACCTTACCATCTTGGAGCTTGATAATTCTATCCGCTTGCTTGGCTACATATAAATCGTGGGTTACAATTATTAAAGTTTTCCCTTGATTTCTATTTAAATCAGATAAAAGTTTTAGAATTTGTTCACCAGTTTTTGTATCTAGATTTCCAGTAGGCTCATCAGCAAGAATAACTTCAGGATCATTAGCTAAAGATCTAGCTATTGCAACTCTTTGACGCTCACCACCAGAAAGTTCTGAAGGTTTGTGTTGTAATCTATGACTTAAACCAACTAATTCCAAAAGCTGTTTTGCTTTTCTTTCTCTTTGTTCTTCAGACATATTGTTTTGAAAAATCATAGGCATAGAAACATTCTCTACTATGTTTAAACTGGGTATTAAATTGAAAGTTTGGAAAATGAAGCCAATCTTTTTACCACGAATCTTTGCGAGTTCATCTTCTTGAAGGTGGGCAATATTATGATCATCTAAATAGATGGCACCTTTAGTAGGAATATCTAAGCAACCAATTAAGTTTAGAGTTGTTGATTTTCCAGAACCAGATTTACCAACAATCGACACAAATTCGCCCTTTTTTATGTCAATATTGATTCCCTGAACCGCATGAACTTCTACTAAATCTAACTTATAAGTTTTCCAAGCTTCTTCAATTCTAATTATAGATTTGGACATTATGATTAAATTAGAACTTTAAAGAATAAAAAGTTTTGTATGGAAATAGATTTAAGTTTGAAAAAGATTAAATAAGTATGGAAGAACACCTAAGGAAAAAAATTGAAGAAGTTCCAAAAAAAGGAGTAATATTATTTATTTGCTCACCAGATAGGTATAATGAGACGAGAAATTTTATTCTAAAAATCTGGACTGAGACTTTTTCTAAAAGAGGAATCTACCTAAGTTTGAATAGACCTTATGAAAATTTGATACAAAATTTTTCTCAATCCAAAATTGATCATAGCCAATTATTTTTTTTAGATAACGTAAGCCGTAGTGAAAGTGACGTCGATAATTGTTACTTTTTAGGTAGTGATTTGAAAAAATTGCATTTATCTTTATGTAGTTCAGTCAAAGAAAAAAGTCCAGATTTTATGTTAATGGACTCATTAAATGATTTATTCTTGGAAGATGAGAATAGAGCAAAAAAATTATTAGAAGAATATATAAAAAAGGCTAAAGTAAATGAAATAAATGGATTAATTTTATTAATTAAAGAGCCAATTATTGATGAAATTATCGACGTGCATAAGCAAGATATTGATAATGTTGTAGAAGTTTATTAAAAAAATAAAAAACAAAAAAAAGTTAAAATGAAATTATTAGAAATTTATTGTCTTTTTTTCTTTTTTGCTGCCATTTTTTTCACCTCTAAATTATGATGTAATTAATAATGTATAATGTAGTATTTAAACTTTATTCTTTTTTTAATAAAATAATTTTTTGAAAAATAATTTTTTGAAAATAAAAATTTAATTTCAAAATTCTGTTTTTTTGAAACATTTTGAATGAAAAAAGCCTTTGGAAAGATTAATAAACGAAAGTTTATTCCTTAAAATCGACGCGGGGGTAGCAAAGCGGTCAAATGCGACAGACTCAAAATCTGTTACCTTAGTGGTTTCGCAGGTTCGAATCCTGTCCCCCGCATTTTTTAAAATGGACCTACCAATCACAAGAGAAGAAGCAATTAATGTTTTGAAAAGTATGCCACAGTTAGATTCAGATATGAATCATTATTTAGAATCTGAAGCAATTATGAGGAAATTAGCAAAAAAGTTCAATACCGACGAGGAATATTGGGGAATGTTAGGGCTTTTACATGATATTGACTGGACTTTTACCAAAAATAATTGGAAAGAACATGGTATCAAAGCCAAAGAAATGCTAAAACAAATTGGATTTGATGAAGAGTTTATAGAAAATATTCAATCTCATACTTACGGCTATGAAGAAATACCTATTTTCAAAGAAAGAAAAAGAGATTCAAAGATTCAACATGCTCTTGCAGCTGCTGAGACGATCACTGGAATTATACATGCTTATGCATTAATGAGGGGAAAGAAAGTTTCAGATATGGATGCTAAAGGGTTAAAGAAGAAATTTTTGGATAAAAGGTTTGCAGCTAATTGTAATAGGGATATTATTAGAGAAATTGAACTAACTGAATTAACCTTGGATGAGTTTTTTGAATTGTCTATTGAAGCAATCAAAGAAATAAAAGAACAAGTTGGATTGGAATAAGATTAACTCAGAGAAAACGTGTGTGAGTATAATGTATTCTTACAAAAACTACATTGTAAATCATAACCTTTTCTTCCAGCTAATGCTTTTTGAGAATCAACATCAATAATTATTGGTGCACCCAAAACTAATTCTTCACAAAAACCACATTGATATCCAACTTTATGTGTGAAATATTCATTTGAAAACCCATAAATTCTTGTAACTTTACCAATAGAGGAAGTTATATCCCCGACAAATCTAATCTCTTTTTTCGGAAAATGAACTTCAAAATCAGCAATGGATTCTAAAACTCTTGGTTCATTATTTTCAACATAAGACCAAAAACTTCTTTCTAAATCTCCTGGTTTAAATTGAGAAATCATTGATATAAATTGGAATATCTTACTTAAAAGGATTATTAATCTCCAAAATCTAATTTAACTTATTAAACTTAATATTTGATACATCTTGAGAATGAGTTTTATCATTGTGCTACAAGCTCTTGATTAAAAGAAATATATTTACATAAGATTTAAAAAGAGAAAAAAAAGGTTATAATAAAAATGGTGATGGTTTACTTTTCTGAGACTGTATCTACAAGATTAGAACAAAAATTGCATAAACAATTAGCTTCTATGCAAGAAAAGAAAAATTAAATCGTTTTTTCTAAAGTTTGAGCACTGTAATCAAGACCGAAGATTAAAAAAACTGCTACTGAGACTATAATGATAAAGGATATTATTAGGAATATTTTAAAGAATTTAGCTTTGTAAAAAGGGATATTCTGTTGGAACAAAGGTTTTTGTTTAGGTTTAATCGTTTCAGGCATTAGATAATAGTAATAAAAAAACTATTTAATTGTTGTGATTTTTTTTAATGCCAAAGATTGAACCTCTTTGATTGAAAGAGAACCATCAACTTTTGAATAAATATTTCTTTTCTTATAGTAATCAATCAATGGAGAAGTATCATTATTATAGACCTGCAAACGGTTTTTTATGGTTTTCTCGTTATCGTCTGGTCTTTGGTACAAACCTGAACCGCATTTATCACAAATATCTTTAACTTTAGGAATAAGTGTTGAACCATAAATTGCACCACAATTTGGACAAATTCTTCGTCTAATGGTTCTTTTAATAATCAAATCATCCTCACAGAATAAATCTAATACCAAGTTTATCTTTGTAATCTTAGCTAAAGATTCAGCTTGAGACAATGAACGAGGGAAGCCATCTAGGATATAGTTATCTTCAGGTAAATTATTTTTAATTAATTCTAAAATCCATGAATCTGGAACTAAAGAGCCAGCTTTCATATAAGATTCTACTTTTTTTGCCAGTGGGGTTTTAAGTTTTAGTTCTTCTCTAAGCAAATCACCAGTTGAAATGTGTTTTAAGTTTAGTTTTTCAGCCAAAAGTTTTGCTTGGGTGCCTTTACCAGAAGAAGGTTTGCCTAATATAATCAGTTTCATAAGTGCGAACTAGGTTTTATTGTATATATTAATTTCTATTTTTGTAGATATAATTGTTTATAAAATAAGTTTGGTGAAAAAGGAATATGATTGATCTAAGACTTTTTACAGTAATACCAGGGCCAGAATTCTATGGTGTCTTTGGTGTAATGGGTGGAAATAAAACCAAAAGAATTGTTACAATTGGAGATCAATTAGGTTATGGTGATATAAAATATTTGGCTGTAAAACCAAGGAATAATATTAGAGGTGGTGAAGGTTTAGATAGAATCATTGCAAGAGATAATACTTGGATTCCAGGTATGACTGTACCTGAGGATGATTTTTCAACTGCAACCCAAGCATTAGACAGAGATTTAAAAATTCAAGTTGTAATCATTGATGAATATCATATGTTTGAACCGAGAGCATTATTAAAATTTATTGAAGAGACTAGAGTAAGAAGACTGCATGTTTTATTTTGTGGACTAGTTAGTGATTCTGGAGGAGTTCCTTTTGAGCTTTATCCCCATCTTTCATCTTTAGTTGGAGAAAATAGAGAAGATATGGCAGGTTATTGTAAAGTTACGCCAGGTTGTAATAGAAAAGCTTCATTCAATCAAGCAATTTTTCTTAATGGAACTTTAGTACCATATGATCCAACTGCAAGAAGAAGAAAAGGAAATGTTATTTCTGATAAAGGTTCTGCAATTTCCGAAGAAAAAATTCCTGACATAAAATATATTCCTGCATGTAGTCATTGTTTTAGATTACCACCAGGAGCACCAGCAAGCCCATTGGATTATTTGAGAACCGGTGAAGAATTAACAAAAGTCAAAAGAATATGAAAATAGCAATCATAGGAACACATGGAACTTTTAAGACTACATTAGTTTATTTCTTAGCTGGCGTTTTGAAAGCGAAAGGGAAGTCTGTTGGGATTATTAGAGAGATGGCAACAGCTTGTCCATATTTTAAAGATGGAAGAGGAAATATTCTTGCACAAAATTGGATTATACTGACACAAGTGCAGCTTGAAAGAGACTATGAACAAATTTATGATTATGTTATTTGTGATCGAAGTGTCGTCGATAATTATATTTATGCAATACAGGCATATAAAAAAGAAGAACAACCATTACCAGGATGGATAGAACCATTTGTTTTACATCATCTGAAATCGTATGATTATTTATTCAAAACACCTATTTCACCAGTAGGTTTAGTAAATGATGGTATAAGATCGATAGATAGAAAATGGCAACAGGAAGTTGAAGAACAATTAATAGAATATCTTGAAGAAAAGAAAATCAAACATATTGGATTGCCAGTGTCTGAAGCTTTTGAGTATGATGATATTATTGAGTATGCAACGAAACAGGCGAAGTTTATGGCAACATACATAGTTGATATGGATGTGCAGAAGAGGATTTTCTAGTTATTTATTTTTTAAAATAAAAATAGGTGTTAAAATTGCTGAAGTTATCCATAATATCCAAAGAATTATCAAAACTATCTTTCGAGTATTGTTTTCTAAAGCTTCTG
>JAGWAA010000040.1:0-1751 GCA_018302165.1 Candidatus Woesearchaeota archaeon | reverse complement strand
TTTTTAAAATAAAAATAGGTGTTAAAATTGCTGAAGTTATCCATAATATCCAAAGAATTATCAAAACTATCTTTCGAGTATTGTTTTCTAAAGCTTCTGAAGCAACAATCAATGAACTCAAAAATATTACTGCATCTGCAACTTCGAAATTAACAATCTTGAATAATTTACTTTGTAAATCTGACATCTTAAAATGCTAGGAGATTATAGTTTATATAAGTTTTTAGAAAGTTTTATTTTAAAATAGATTAAATTTAATGAAATATCAAATAAAGAACTAAAGGCAGCATCAGTTGTTATATCCAAAATAAGCCCCGGTGGCGATTGAATTATTTAGAGCGAAGTGACTGAATTATCTATTTGGAAGATTCTTATATACATTCTTTCTATGGCTAACTTTGATTACTAAAATAATTAATTTATCTTTTTGTAAATCTATTATTACTCTATAATCTCCTACTCTTAATTTATAAGCCGGGTCACCAACTAATTTTTTAATATAACTTTCAGGTCTAAAACGAATTCTTTCTAATGAACTAATGATTCTTTCTTGGATGATTTTTTCTAATTTATATAATTCTTTTTCGGCATTTTCAGTAAATATTATTTCATACATTTATTTCAGCCCTTTTTTTATTTGTTCTAAAGAAATTATTTTACCTTTTTTGGCTTGTTCTCTGGATTCTTGAAGCTCTTTTTTAGTTTCATTATCAATCTCAAGAGTGTCCTCAATAAGATCCCAAATTACTTCTTCATAAGTTTCTCGTTCAAACATTTTCTTGTTGTTAAGAGTCTTTTGCAGTTCTTCACTGATTTGAATAGTAGTTACCATAGTATGCTGTAGTAAGCCATAGTTTAAATTCTTTTCCATAATGTTATTGCGAATATGGGTTTTAAAAAGATTTACCGAAAAAAACCGGAAATATTTCGGAGTATTAAAAACGATTAAGGACTATGAAGAACAGAAAAAGCATTCTTGTTTTTTATATTGTAAATTTTCATTAATTTTTCTTTACCATTAGGTTCTTTTAGAATTTTCTGAGTAAACTCATGAGCCTTAATAAACTGGGCATCAATGAACTTATTATGAATCTCCCGCCAGGTATTTGGATTTTCTTTCATATACTTTATCCAACGATCTATTTCTTCATTCATAGTTTTAACTCCTTGATTAATTTCTTAATATTATTAATTTCATGTTCATTAACTAATTCAGGATAAACTTTTCTTAAGTGAACAGCATCCTTTAAATCTTTTTCAGATTTTAAATATTCTTCTTTGAATGCTATGTTCATGTTAATGCTACTAAACCAAACATCCAATCCTGTAAGAGGGAGTTTTATCCTAGTTTGAATTTGGAATTCATCTAATTTATCCTTTACAAATTTAATTTCCATTTCAGGAAGAGGATTATTATTTTTAATATATCGAACTGAAGTATTATCTGTTAAATAAGAGTATATTTCTTCAGCAGAATCTTCTTGGACACAAATAAAACCTGCTTGAATTAAATCTTCATGCAATCTTTTATATTTTTCTATTGAAAGTTTTTCTATAATCATATCGATGTCTTCTGTAGCCCTAGTTCTACCAGAGCTTATTGCTACAAATCCTGAAACAATAATATATTTACAATGCTGTTCAACAATCTTACAGAAATCAATACAAAATTGGTCTAAAATGTTTCTTTCTGAAGTTCCACGCATAGATTAATTAAAGAAGAATTTCTATTTAAGGATTATTGTAGAAAG
>JAGWAA010000039.1 GCA_018302165.1 Candidatus Woesearchaeota archaeon | reverse complement strand
AGAAAAAAAGTCCCAGAAGAATTTGGAAAAATATTATCTCCTCGTAATCAAAGAGTTATATATGGAGGGCTTTGTGATGAACTAGCTATAGCTCTTTTAAGATATCCAGGATTAGATTTAACAAGTGCTCAAGATTCATTAGCTCTGATATTAAGCAAAGAACTAAAAGCCAAAAAAATATTAGATTCATATTTAGAACAAGGATTAATAGTAGTCCATTTTAATAACTCAGGTTACAACGAAGAATTAATAAAATTTCTATCAACAGGAAAAAGTCCAAGATATTTTAGAAAGAATGGAAAAATGATTCCTAGAATAGATAGAGAAATTGTAGATAAAAGATTCCTTAATGAAATAGAAAAATTTACAAGAAAATTATTAGATGATTTTGAACAAGGCCAACTAGAAGAAAAACTTAATGTTCCAATAGGAAGTCTAACAAGAACTTTAAATTTAATGAAAAAATTATATCCTGCATTTGCAGAAGACCCTGAACAATCACTACGTTATAGCATAGGTACAATAACATTTTTCCCTGAGAACAAACGTATTTTCCAAAGAGAAGTAGTAGATGCAGATCCAAATAACAATCCAAGTTTATCAAGTATACTTGGGATACCACTTTTAGAAAATGAAAACCAAAGAATGGCCTATGAATCAATAGACAATTTTCCAAAGAAAAAAACAATTATTGATTATTCTAAAATAATTTCAAAATAATTCAATTAAAAAGTATTTAATTTATTATACCAAGTTGTTGCATCTACAGTATCATCTGTAGAGAATCCTTCAAAATCTTTTCTTGGTTTAACACCAAAAATTTTATATCTCATTTCATTAATTTTATCAAGAGCACTAGAACCAAAAGGATGCCCTTCTCTAAAATAAACTTTTGAACCACCTTCATCTAATTTAACTGTCAAAGGCTTACCATCAATTCCACAAAGTCTAATATAAGCATCTTTCGCAGTAAAACTGTTTCCATCGCATTCTTCAACTTCACCTACAAAAACTTCTTCTTCTAAATCAGAAATAGAGAAACCTCTTAATCTTGAACAAGCCAAAACAGCAACAGGATCTCCTTCTTTTAAATCCAAATAATTCTCACCACTATGAATATTAGATCCATCAAACATTTCTACTAATATTCCTTTTTCTCTACCAAAAACAGCTTCAACTAATTTAGGATTATGATACCAAGGTTCATTGTTAAGAAGTTTACTAAAAAACTTTAAAACAGAATTATTTCCTCTATACTCTCCATAAGTTCCATTCACATTATAAAGAACATCCCTATTAGCACATTCTCTAGCCAAAGCCTCTTCTAAACTTAAACCATTTAATGTAACTACTCTACTTTCCCTATCAGTTAAATGAATTTCTTTATCAGGATTAATCCTTCTTGCTCTATCACCTGCCCTTAACCTAAGAGCATTAAGCACTTGACCTCTTCCAACAGGACTATTAGAAGGAACATCCAAAACTGACTCAGCCCTAAATGCAATTTTATTATACGCATCAGCTTTCAATAAACCAGAACTATCCAAAGAAGAAACCCCACTAATTAATTTAATAAACCTTGGATAATCAGTAGGAAAAGAATGAAAATAACTAGCCTCAGGATCATCAGCCCGGAATGGAAAAAGAACTTGGAAATCTAACCTAGAATTTAAAGAATCATTAATTCTCAACTGCTCTTTAAAAAAATCACTTTCAACAAATTGTTCATATCTTCTTTTCAAACCATAATCCATTATTAAATCCTATCAACTCTTTTGGATTAATCTTCTTTAATGAATTCTTCCAAAGGTATAGTCAACTCATCTTCAGCTTTTATAGTTCCTCTAGCTTTCAAATATTCTTTAGCTAAAAGATAAAACAACAATCCTAATGATTTCTTACCTTTGTTATTACATGGAATTATCAAATCAACAAAATTAGCATCATTATTTGTATCACAGCATGCAATTACTGGTATTCCCATATTAACTGAATCAACAACTGCATTTTTATCCGGCCATGGATCAGCTACAAACAAAATTTTAATTTCTTTGAAATCTTCTAAAGCAGAATTAGTTAACAAACCTGGTCTGTATCTTCCAGCAACTACTGGAATCCCAGTTAATTTTCCAAAAAGCTTGATTCCTGCCCATCCATTTTCTCTTCTACATACAAATAGAATTTGATTAGGCTCATATTGTGCTAAGAACTTAGCAGCAATTTCAATCCTTTCATCAATTTTCTTTACATTTAAAACAGAAAGTCCATCAGGTCTTATTTTATAGATAAATGGAGCCATATATTTAGTTCTAAATTTAGTTCCAATATGTAATCCGACCTTCAGATAATTGTCTAAAGGGGTCAAGTATACTTCTTGTTCTTCTGACATGGAACTACTGAAATAAGTAAGGGTATATAAAGCTTTTTGTTGAAAAATACTACCTTATTACCCTTTTAAAAAATGAAAAGATTTCAAAAAAATAACAATAAATTTTATAAACAAATAAACTAACTTTTAAAACATGAAAACTATTACAATTTCAAAAACTGAATATAACCAAATGAAAAAAGAATTAGAAACTCTTAGAAATACTAAACTCTATAAACGTCTTCTTGAATTTGAAATAAATATCCAAACTAAAAAATATAATAAAGAAGAACTTTTCTCTTAAGATTCTTTTTAAGTAATCAATTAATTTTTGTTGCATTTTTTCTGATTTCTTCATTTCAATAGCAAGCATGTAAATATCATTATTAATCAAATTAGGCTTAAAGTAAATCCTCAAAGGTGGCCTTTTCATTTTAAATTCATATAAAAATAATTTAGAATCAATCAATTTTCCAGCATCAGGACCAATTTGCTCAATCTTATCAAATATATTTGAAATTAAAGTATAATCTATTTTTGCTTTTTTAAGCTGTTTTTTAAATTCTTCATCAAATATTAATCTATAAATCATAATTAATTTCTATTAAAAAAACCTTTAAAAGACTTAATGAAGAATTTCTGAAAAATTTTCAACAAATCTCTCTCTCAATATTAACTAATTCTTTCAATTTACATTCTCTCTCTTTCCCAAAGATTCCAGTTTTAATATAAGACATATTCCAAGCAACAGCAAGATGCGCAATCATGAAATCCATAGTTTCTCCAGACCTATGCGAAATAACAGTTTTTATTCCATGCTTATGTGCATAATCAACAACCTTCTTAGTTTCAATTAAAGAACCAATTTGATTAGGTTTAATAATCATAGAATTAACAGATTTTAATTTTATAGCTTTTTTTAATCGTTCTAAATTTGTAGTTATCAAATCATCACCACAAATCAAAGTTTTTTTATTTAATTTAGCAAACCCAGAAAAATCATTTTCTTCTAATCCATCTTCAACAAACCCCAGATTATATTCCTTTATCCAATCATTCACAAGATTAATTTGTTTTTCTCGCGATAAAACTTTCTGTTTAGAATTTTTATAATAATATTTTCCTTTTTTGAAAAATTGTGAAGCAGCTAAATCAATTCCAAAATTTACTTTGTATCCTGTATGTTCCCTAAATTCATAAACCAAATCAGTCAAGAATTCAAAAATATCTTCATTCTTTTGATTCAAAATAAAAGCCCCTTCATCAGTTTTAGATTTAGCTTTAGATAATTTTCCAATCATCTCATAAACATTCCTATTAATATTCGCTCTTTGAGAAAATGTTTTCGCTTTAGGAATCAACAAAAATTCTTGTATATCAGAAGCTTTAATTTTAGTATGCGCTCCTCCACCAATACAATTACCTAAAGGTACAGGAAGTTTTTTTGCCTTAGGATTTAAGAAACTATACACTTTATTTTTACTCATTGCTTTCAAAACAGCATACTGCACAGCAATCGTAGGATTTCCACCAATAATAGATTTCAAATGATCTAATACTTCTAAATCTTTGAACTCTTCAAAATCATAATGTACAGAATACTTATTCAAATAATTCACAGCAAACCTAACATCTTTTGTAAAAGCTTTAACTTCATACATCCCAGTTGACGCCCCAGAAGGTGCTGAAGCAACATATTTTTTATTTACAATGACTTCAATAGCATTTTCATTTCTAGAATTTTTAATAACTCTCGCTTTCAAATCTTTTATTAACATAAAGACTCAGAGACAATAGAAGTTTAAATAAGTTTTCAAAAAAAGAAAAAATTAAACTAAATTTTTAATAAAATTCTTCTTTCCATCTTTTTTCATTTTTTTCACAACAGCTTTTTTAGATTTTTTTTGAGCCTGTTCAATTAATTTACCAAAAGTAACTCTAACAGCTTTTACAAGGTCCCAATCTGCATCATCTGCTGTCAACATCAAATTTGGATCTTCTAACCTCAAATGTATAGAATACTTAGCCCTTGCACCTGCTTTTTCAGCCTTACCAATCTCAACAATTAATTTAGCTTCTTTAAACTCCCTTTCAACCTTAACATACTCTTGATCAACAAGAAGTTTTATTTGTTGTACCTCAATAGAATTCAAATCTTTTAATCCGCCATAAATAACAGCCATAAAAAACCACCTCCAACAAAATACATAAGGCAATTTAATTTTTAAGCTTATCCAATCTAAAATCTTTAGTTAAGAATAATTGTTCTGTAATAGCTAATGAGTAGTAAAAATAGGAAGTATTATAAACCCCTAATTTCCAGATAAAATTAGAATAATTACTAAGGACACAACAATGAATATAATCAAAGTAAGAGGACATGAATTTAACTCATTTAATATGAAAGATTCATCTTCAAGAAAAGCAATCCAGCTAAAGAACAATATTGAAAATAATTTAAAAAAAATAGGCGTTAACAAAGAAAGTGTTAATATCAATATAGAAAACTTTATACTTAAAAAAGTCCAAGCATCAGCATCTTGGTACTATGATGGACAATACTTATACTATAGCTACAACAAAGGCAGTTTTATTGAAAATTTATATACAGTTTCAAAAGTTATTGAACTAGAATTAGAATCTTTAGAAAAAGGTGAAATAAGTAATGATGATTTCATCAGAGATTTTACAGAAGATAAAGATATAGAACTAAAACGTAAAGAAGCAAGAGAATTATTAGGTATTGAAGAAAATTCTAATGATTGGGAATTAATTCATGAAAAATATAAGAAGTTAGCAAAAGAACATCATCCAGATCTTGGTGGAGATCTAGAAAAATTTAAAGAAATTAATAATGCTCATAAAATGCTCAAAAGAGAATTACTATAACCCTTCAAAAACTACTTAAAATCAAAAGTTACAAAGAAAATATGATTTCCAGATTTACAATTCCAATCATAATCCTTTTACTAAGTTTAAACATTATAATTTTCAATATTGATTTTTATGAAAAAGAATCAAACTATGACCAATCAGAAATCAAAGATTTATTAAATTATTTCACAGGCTCAGAATTAAAAACCGAATATTCTATCGAAGAAATAATTCATCTCAAAGATGTTAGAAACCTAATTTGGCTCTCCTGGGGATTAATAATATTATTAGCAATAACCTTATTCTTTTCATCAACAAAAGACTTGTTTTATGGAGGAATAATTTCATTAATAATAACTTTCTCTCTTCCGATAATATTTCTTTCATTCGAAAATTCATTTATTTTGTTTCACAAATTATTATTCACAAACAATTACTGGTTATTACCTTCTTCATCGAAATTAATTCAAATGTTTCCAGAAAAATTCTTTATTGAATCTGCAAAACAATTAATATTTAACAATCTAATACTATCTTTGTTTACTATAATTCTTGGAATGAAGATTCAAAAGAGCATATAGTAATAGTTACAACGCAAAAGTTACAATAAAAGTTTAAAAAGAGGGACTATATATACTATTTAAAAACGGAGGTGAACGTTTTGGCAGTAAAAAGTAAAGCTAGAGTAGCTAAAGTAAGTCATAGTAAATCAAAATTTAGAATGTTCCTTTGGGGCCTTTTAGCATTGGTTCTAAAAATTGGTGGAATTGCATTTTTAGTTCAAGGATTTGTAATGCAATTAGCAACTGGTGTCCTATATTACGGAATGTTACATTATGCATTAGGAATTATACTAGTAGCACTTGCTTGGGCAATATATTGTGGAAAACATTGTTGTTCAACTTGTTAATTAGTTAATTTTAAATATTCTTCTTCTTTATATTTATAAAAATGATTTGGATAAATGCAGTTTTGGGTATGTTAGGTGGCGCAACAAGAGCCTGTGTAGGACTATTAAAAGCAATGAGATCTAAAACTAAAATAAAATGGTCAAAAGTTCTCTTTACAATAATAACTTCAGCAATTATTGGAGCTACAACAGGATTAATATTCGATTCAGATTACAAAATTAGTTTGATTGCAGGTTACATTGGAACAGATTTATTAGAAAACACAATAAAAATAATAGCTAAAAAAGAAATTATATAAGAGCTATATTTTTTTAAATTAAACTTAGAATATGAATCTATAGAAGTCCAAAGAGGAACATTACACATTCCTAAAAATTGCTCTTTAGTAAACCTGAATATACTTAGAAGCTATCCCCACCCCAGAGGGGTCTCGCTTCTTTCGCCTGCTTCACTTTGTTTCGCAGTGGGATATTACACTTCTAAGGATTCATTATCTCTAAACTTTGTCTTATTATTTGAGATATATGGCTGGTTTACATCAGCCTGCCCATAGAAGATTTTGTATCCTC
>JAGWAA010000038.1 GCA_018302165.1 Candidatus Woesearchaeota archaeon | reverse complement strand
ATAATAATCTCATCATAAATTATTTCCTCAACACAAAAATTATATTCACAAATATATCCTTCAAAACAATCTGAATCTGTTCGACATTCAATATACTCCGTTGGTATTGTCTTCAATAATTTGGGTTTTAAAGCAGCCCCTGTATCAGCCCTATTTGTTGGAGTTGTTGAAGTTCCAACTCCAGTCCCAGATAATGCATAAGTCCCAAATCTACTCGTATTAATAATCACAACCTGGTCATTAGTTAAAACATTTTCTCCTTGATATTCCCAGATTGAAGTTTTTGGATTAAACCAATATAAACTTAAATTTACTGCAGTAACCCCAGAAATATCTAAAGCATTATAGATTAATCTTGTTGTAACATTCCCAGTTAAGTTAGTAACTAAATTATCATCTAAAAATATAGTCCAAAAAGCAATAATTTGAGGTTCTAAACCAGTGCTTGAATTTTCAGGATTTTGATTCCAGATATGTTTTATCATCCCTAATTTAGATGTCATATAATCTCTAGTAGTAATTTCTAAATAACCAATGTGTATTTCAGAAGCAGAAAAATTAATTACATTCCTAGTTCCGGCAGTGAGATTTCTTTCTGTAACATTAATATATGCTAAAACACTTCTATTAAAAATATAATAACTATAAGTTTTATTTACAAAGTTATTACTACTATCATTACAATTAAAATAATAAGTGAAATTTCCAAAATTAGTTAAATTAAATATTTGTGAATGAATACTCCCACTAGTATAATTTATTTCAATCCAATCACTATTATAAGTTCTATATTGACAGAATAAATTTTCACTAGAACTAAAATTTATTGTTGTCGTAGTTTCAGAATAATCTTTGGAATAGTCCACAGTAAAACTAATTAATGGAAATTTTCTCTTAAGATTAATTTGCCTAATATCCGAACTTCCATTAATTATTTCATTATCTAAAGAGAAATTTCCGAATTCTATTCTATTTACTTTCCAATAATAAGTTCCATCAGAAATATTAATAATACTAACATTTAATTCTTGTTCTAATAATGCCGAATGTTCCTTTCTAAAAACATTACTAATCCTTAATTCGTCAATTGTTCCATTAATGATAATATTTGAACTGGTTATATCAGCATTTGAACCCAAATAAAATCTTTCTCCATAAAAACTATTTATAAACCCAATTGTTGTAGTATTAACTTCAATTCCATCAATAATTAAAGAAATATTCCCATTTCTCTTCCAAGAAGTTGCAACATGATACCATACATTTGCTTCCCAATTACTAATATTATAAGTTATTTTATTTACATTAGTAGTACCAACACTATATAATAATTGACTTCCAGTTCTATTTAAACTAAGCCCATTTGTATTATGATAAAAGAAATAATTTGTTTGGCTATCATTTGCATTCCAATTTGGTTTTATCCAGAACTCAATTGAACCTTCTTTAGAATCAATTATTCTACTATTGGTTCTTAAATAATTTCCTCTTTGCTCAAATAATAATCCATTATTATATCTCCCTAAACCACTGGTCGCTGACAAATTTCCAGCCCATCCATGGTTATATAAATCCCCTTTATAATCAAAATGTTCAACAATTAATGTTTGTGGATCAGTAAAATCCTGTATTGAATAATTATTTACTCCTAAATTTGAATCTACTATTTCACTAAAATTACTATAATTTGATAATATCCATTCTGAACTAAGAATAAAAGTATCCTCCAATAAATTCCCCGGATTCCAAACAAATAAAAAACTCGAAGAATCTGCACCTATAATTGTATTATTTGCTGGTGTTGTCAAAGATAAGTTATTTGGAGCCGAATTATATACAAAAACAGAATGATTTTGTAATCTC
The DNA here is from genome assembly GCA_018302165.1 of Candidatus Woesearchaeota archaeon. Taxonomy (GTDB): domain Archaea; phylum Nanobdellota; class Nanobdellia; order SCGC-AAA011-G17; family GW2011-AR17; genus JAGVZZ01. The sequence goes on along the minus strand of JAGWAA010000038.1, from coordinate 4,935 downwards.
ATTGATACATTCGTAATTACTGGTGTGCTTGCAGTATCCTCAGTTGAAAATATGGCTTTATATTGCACATAATCATTCGCATCATAATATCCTCCTTGAGGATTTAAACTATTCTTACGATTAATAACTTCATCTGTCGACAATGTTCGATTATAAATTGTAAAACTATCTATGCTTCCATTATACCTATTTAAATTTCCAAAATATCCTAATACTAAATCAGTTGTGTCTAATGTAATGCTAGAATTAAATTCTTGAGAAGCAGATAAAGTCCCGTTTAAATAAATTTTAGTAATATTTTCATCATCATGTGTAACAACTACATGATTCCATTGATTTAACATTAAAGATGAATTACTTGAAAGAGTATACAAATTTCCATCATCATTACTAGTATTAAAAATAACATTTAGACTATCATTCAAATACATATAATATTTTAATTTTGTAAATATAATCATTTCTTCAGAAATATGTGGTTTGATAAATAATTCAATAGAATAATTCTGATTTACTAATCTTAATGGTGCATAATCATCAATGGATAAAGAACCATCACCAAAAAATCTTAATGCAGTTCCACTATATCCTTCAGGTGTAAAATCGGAGTTACTTATATTATATGAATTTCCTGTAACCAAATCTAGAACTGTAGTCCCTTTCCCTTCTGAAAATGGTAATGCTAAAATTTTATAATTATCTAAGGAATATGCTGGATCAATTCCAGAATAATTGCTCCATTTTATTGACCCATTATCTGAATTAATTCCAGTTCTAACTTGAAAAGATATATTCCCATTGGTTATTGATTCCATTCCATAAAATACTTCTACTTCATATTCATTATCATTAATGGTTTTAATAGATGAAATATATTCACCATTTTCACAATAAACATTTGTGCTACAATTTGAAAGTATTAACCCTCCTCTTGAACTGCTATAAGTAACATTTGTTAAAGTTCCAACTGAAAAGTTTGCTTCGTTAACATCCAAAATTAAAGTATTATGTTTTGATAAAATGATTATCCCTCGATTATAATGATCTAAAACTTCTGATGCACTTAAACTTTTATTATATATTGCAACTTCATCAATTTGTCCGTATAAATATTGAGTTGGAGTAGCAGTTAATCTTCCAAAAGCAATATTCCCTGAAAAATCATCTACATTCCCAGTAAGATTTGTTTTATTTTGTAGATCCCCATTTAAATATAAAGAAATATTTTGATTATCATAAGTCATAACAAGTTGATTCCATTGGTTTAGAGGGATATTTTCATTAGATATAATCTTTAATGTAGGTATTTCTTCTGAAATCTCTAAATATCCTTTTGCTTTTCCACTTTCAAGTTTAATAAAAACAGTATCTGCATTATCTAAGATTACAGCAGTACCTATTTGATCTTGTTTAAACCAAATTTCATAAGTAAAATTATTAGTCAAATTTAATCCCGAAGGTGATATAACATCATAATAATTATCTTCACTTATATTCACAGAATAATGATTTCTTCCTACTTTCCAATCAGCAACCGTACTGGACCCAGTATTATTATTAATAATTTCTTTAAATGCAACTCCTGAGCCTTCATCAAAGGACCAGTAAGCCAGTAAACTTGAATCTTGGGGGATTATCCCACAATCAATATGATCATATGTAGAAAAATTTCTTGACGCAGAAGGAAAACCACTAACAATAGAAGATGTATTTAAATTTGGTTTTAAACTTCCATTAATATACCACAAATAAAACAAAGAACTAACATCATTACTTACTGAACCATTAAAACAATAATATGTTGAATTAACATACTTTTGTTCTGGTTCTACAAAAACATAATCTACTTGTAAAGTTCCTGAACTATTTCCTAGGGTCCAAAAGTCATAAGCAGTTGTGCTTTCTAGTTTTCCATAATCAAATTCTTTAACAACATCACCTGTAAATTTAAAATTTACAAATAAAATTAATAAAATCATTACTATAACTACTAAAACTATCACTAAGATATTCCAATAAGGCTTATTTTGATTAATTCTTTGCCCTAGAAGACCTTTAGCAACCCTCTTTTGAATATGCCCGTCCATAATACCATTTATTCTCTATTTATTCAATTAAAATACTTTTCTTAAGTAGATTTATACCTTTCAAAGTAATAGCACAATCCTTATATGTTTTAAAGACTTATAATAATACATGAAAACTGGCTTAAAAGTATTGGATGCGATGTCGCAAAACCCTGTCACAATTTCGCCAACAAAAACAATTCTTGAATGTTCAAGAATTATGCTCAAAAAAAATATTGGAAGTATTCTTATTGTTAATGGAAATAATCTTCAAGGAATTCTTACCGAAAAAGATTTAGTTAATTTTATTGCAAAAGGTTTGAATCCAAAGAAAGTTTTGGTTTCTAAAATCATGACTAAGAAAATTGATACAATTGAACCTGAAGCCGATTTATTTGAAGCTCTTACAAAAATGAAGACTGAAAAAGTAAGACGTCTTCCTGTTGTTTACAAAAATAAACTTGCAGGAATGTTAACTTTAAATGATATTCTTAAAATACAACCAGCATTATTTGAAATAATTCAAGAGCGTGCAAAGATTGAATCTTCAATAATATCACCTAAACCTATTGAGGGTGAATGTGAACTTTGTGATAATTATGGTAAAATCTATGAAGTTGATGGCCAATACCTTTGTGAAGAATGCCGCGCTGAACAAGAATAACCGAAAGCATTATTAATTTATTTTCATTATAATTAAAAATGGGATTTGAAAAACTGGATAAAATTAGTGGTATTAATGAAAAAGTTGTCCACCATTCTTTTATTGATGTGTTCGGTTTAATGAAATCTATTCCAGCTTGGTTTAAAGTATTTAAATATGATTTTTATGAAAAAGGTTTAACCGAAAAAGATATTGGTACTGGTCATAAAATTGAAAGTAATTGGATTGGTTCTAGAAATGTTGATAATTATTTAAAATTCAAAATAGAATTATCCATTATAATTTTAGATTTGAGAAAGATTATTGCTGATGATGGCTCAGAAACATATTGGGGTCGTACTACTATAACCTTAAAATCCGAAGTAATCAAAGATTCTCAAGAAACTTATAAATCTAAGAGTAGAAAGAAAAGTTTGAAATTTTTTGTTGAACTTTATGAACGTTACTTCTTGAAAGAATATTTTTTAAAGTATTCTGGCAAATCTGAATCAGAAGCATTAGATTTATTAGAAACTGTTAGAAAATATTTGAAATAGAAAGCTTTATAATTTATCTTCTCTATAGAACCATTTATGGGGACAAAAGATTTTGTAGGTATGCCTTTATCAGTTTCTAATACTTTAACTTACGATCAAAAAGAACTTTACAAATTTCTAAAAAAATGGTTTACTGATAGAGGTTATTCCTTAAAAGAAAAAGATTATACTGAAAAAATTCTCGCTGATGGAAAAAAACTTTATCATTTTAATTGGTCTAATGGAAAATGGATTGATGAAATGACAAAATCAATAATTGATGTTGAATTTAAAGCTGAAGTAGAAAATGTAACTATTGAAACTCATGATGGCAAGAAAAAAACTGCTCAAATGGGTCCAGTTATAGTAACCTTCGTTTCTTATTTTGATCGTGATCCAACAACTGAATGGAATATGTTAAAGAAAGATCCTTACAAAACTTTATTTAGAGAAGTCTGGGATAAAATGCTCTCTCGAGGTAAATGGGAACGTAGAAAATCTGCTCTTGAAAAAGATTTAGAAGTAATAATGTCTAATCTGAAAACTTATTTGAAAGTTCACAGGTATGATTAAAGATGAACAAATTTCTTAAAGCAATTGCTACACTTATTGGATTAATTATTGGTGCAGGAGTTTTAGGCCTTCCTTATGTTTTTATGCAGGGTGGTTATTGGACAGGTGTTGTCGTTCTTGTTTTGATAGGTTTTTTGGTTATTATGATGAACTTATATCTTGGTGAAATTACATTAAGAACTAAAGGTATTCATCAGCTTCCAGGTTATGTTGAAAAGTATCTGGGTAAGAAAGGCAAATTTTTTATGTGCATTTCATTAATGATTACAGTTTATGGAGCTTTAACTGGCTATCTTATTGGTGAAGGTCAAGCTTGGAGTGCTTTATTGGGAATCAAACCTTTTTATCCCATGTTAATCTTTTTTATTTTAATGGCTATCATTATCTATAGAGGTTTAAAATTAATAGAAATTTTAGAATATTATTTGAATATAATTGTTATTGGAATTTTAGTTATAACTTCAATTGTTGCACTTTTTTTTATAGAACCTTCAAACTATACTGGATTTCAAGCTTCAAATTTATTAATCCCTTATGGTGTTGCATTATTTGCGTTAGCTGGTGCAGCTGCAATTCCAGATTTAAAAGTTGAGTTAGGTAATGAGGTTAAAAAATTAAAGAAAGTAATTTTTATTGGTTCTTTAATCCCTTTGGTAATCTACCTATTATTCGCTACTGCTGTAGTTGGTGTTACTGGATTAGATACCTCACAAGTTGCGACTATTTCCCTCGGTGAATATCTCGGTTCTTATATGGTTTTTATGGGTAATTTATTTGCAGTATTTACTATGACTACAAGTTTCATGGTCCTTGGTTTAGCTTTAGTTTGGATGTATCATTTTGATTATAAAATGAAAAAAATATTTGCTTGGGGCTTAACTTTAGTTTTTCCTTTAGCAATTGCATTATCTGGTTTTGCAAGCTTTGTTCAAGTACTGGCAATTACAGGGACATTTGCTGGTGGTATAGAAGGAATTATGATTGTCTTAACACACCGTGCGGCTCAAAAGAAAACTGAAAGAAAACCTGAATATCAAATAAAAAATAGATTTTGGTTAACAACTTTAATGATTGGAGTATATTTATTCGGTATGATTTATACTTTGTATATTTTATT
>JAGWAA010000037.1 GCA_018302165.1 Candidatus Woesearchaeota archaeon | reverse complement strand
TAATAATTTGGGGTTCAATATTTCAAGGAGTCTATAAAACATGGGAGATTAATAGAGAAAAAGAAACAGAATTTTTTACCTTTGTAAAAGACTTAAATTTAACCCAAAACTTATTAGAACTAACTAAAGATTACAAATCTCTAGATCCAAATATTAAAAAATTTATTCATCAGTTTAAATTAGGAATCCCTATAGAAAAAGCACTGGATACTTTCGCAAAAGAAGCAAATAATATTCTTATAGAATCCAGCATTTTATTAGCTTTAGAAGCAAAAAAGCATAATGCTAATGTTTACGAAGCACTTGAAAATATAACCAAATCAAAAGTTCTAAAGAACATTCTAAGAATAGAGCGAATTTAATCATACAAAAAGTATATAAATAAGAAAATAGCAGAATAGTTGACTATGGTCAACAAAATATTCCTCCCACAAGAAATAGAAGTATTTTATATAATCCCAACTATACGAAAATACATAGCAATTCATCTAAAAAAGCAAGGGCTTAAACAAAAAGACATTGCAGATATCATGATGATTGATACATCAGCAATAAGCCAATATTCTAGTACAAAAAGAGGAAATAAAATCAAACTAAACTCAAAAATACAAAAAGAAATTAAAGAATCTTGTAAATTCATAAAAGATCCATTATCATATATTAAAGAAACCCAAAAAATTTTAAGATATATCCGAGAAAATTTTCTCTGTGATATTCATAAACAAATTTCAAAAGTTCCAAAGGAGTGCAAATCATGTCATTAAACGAAGCTTTAATACGCAAAATTTCAAAACTGAAAAATGAACCTGAATGGATGTTAGAGAAAAGACTCAAAGGATTAAAACTATTTAAAAAAACAAAACTTCCAACATGGGGACCTTCATTAAAAGAATTAGATTTCAATAAACTAAATTATTACACAGATTCTAATACTCCTGAAACAAGTTCCTGGAAAAAAGTTCCTAAAAAAATCAAAAAAACCTTTGATAAACTTGGAATCCCAGAAGCTGAACAAAAAGTTCTTTCTGGTGTAGGTGCTCAATGGGACTCAAATGTAATTTATCATAGTATCAAAGAATCATTAGTAAAACAAGGCATAATTTTTGAAAATATGGATACAGCCTTAAAAAAATATCCAGAATTAGTAAAAAAATATTTTATGACAATAATACCAATTTCAGAACACAAATTTACAATGCTTCATGCAGCAGTTTGGTCTGGAGGCACATTTATTTATATCCCTAAAAATGTTAAAGTAGACTTACCATTACAATCCTATTTCAGAATGAATTCCCAACGAGGAGGTCAATTCGAACATACTCTAATAATTTTAGATGAAGGAGCAGAATTACATTATATTGAAGGCTGTTCTTCACCAAATTACACAGAAAATTCATTACATGCAGGATGTGTAGAAATTTATCAACATCCTAATTCAAAGATGCGTTATTCATCAATAGAAAATTGGAGTAAAAATGTTTACAACCTTAATACAAAAAGATCTTTAGTAAAAGAAAATGCAAAAATTGAATGGGTCACAGGAAATTTAGGATCAAAAGTAGCGATGGTATATCCATCTTCAATATTAATTGGTGAAAATGCAAAATCTGAATCATTAGGAATAGCATTTGCAAATAAAAATCAAAACCAAGACATAGGAGCAAAAGCAATTCACTTAGCACCAAATACTTCTTCAATAATAAAATCAAAAAGCCTAAGCATAAATGGTGGAATATCAACCTACAGAGGCCTAGTATTAATTTCAAAGAACGCAAAAAATTCAAAATCTACAGTAAAATGTGACGCTTTAATTCTTGATAAAAAATCAGTATCAAAAACATACCCCACTATCAAACAAGAAAATAATGAATCTGAATGTACACATGAAGCAACAGTCGGCAAAATTGGCGAAGAGGAAATATTTTATTTAATGTCTCGTGGCTTAACTGAAGAACAAGCAACCCATTTAATTGTAAATGGTTTTATTAGCCCAATTGTCAAAGCATTACCATTGGAATATGCACTAGAATTAAACAAACTAATTGAAATGGAGATTGAAGAATGAAACTAAATATCAAAGAGGATACTGAATTAATAATCAATGAGAAGAACATTTCAATAAACACAAAAATAAACACAAATTCCAAAATAATTCTCCTAGAACCAAAAAATATTCAAATAAATTTAAGTCCAAATTCAAAACTATCATTATATACATATTTCAAAAACTCAAAAGTAACCAAACATGTAAAATTAAATAAAAATTCAGAGCTTAAATGCTACGATTTAATAATCAATTCCAGTTTAGAATCAGATATCCATCTAAATGGAACAAACGCTTCATTTATGAATAAAAGTTTATCCAAATCCACCAAAGATGCAACCCTTATTACAATAGTCAACCACAACTCCAAAGAAACAATATCAACTATTTTAAACAAAAATTTAATTGGAAAGGATTCATTTGTAAAATGTAATGGAAAAATAATTATACCTCAAAAATCAATAAATTGTAAATCTAACCTAAAATCAGAATCACTTCTTTTAGATGAAACCTCAAAATGTGATGCAACACCAATCCTAGAAATATTCAATGACCAAGTTTCTTGTTCACATAGCGCAACAATTTCATATATCAATCAAGAAAAATTATATTACTTAAATTCAAGAGGACTAAACGAAAAAAAAGCAACAGAACTATTACTTGAAGCTTTTGCACAAACAATCTTATTAGAAATGCCAGAAGTAATAATCAAAAAAGAGGTACTAAAATGAATTTTCCAATATTAAACCAAAAAATAAACAAAAAAAGACTAGTTTATTTAGATAATGCTGCAACTACTCAAAAACCAATTGAAGTAATAAATGCAATCAAAGAATTTTACGAAAAAGATAATGCTAATGTTCATAGAGGATTACATGAGCTTTCATTAAGATCAAGTATACAATATGAAAATGCACATAAATCTGTTGCAGAATTTATCAATGCAAATGAAGAAGAAATAATTTTTACTTCAGGAACCACAGAATCAATCAATTTATTAGCAAATTCATTCGAGCACATTTTAAAACCAAATGATGAAATTGTAATTACAGAAATGGAACACCATAGTAATTTTGTCCCTTGGCAACAATTAGCAATCAGAAAAAAATTAAAATTAAAAATAATTCCTCTAAAAAAAGATTTATCTCTGGATTTAGATATTGCAAAGAAATTAATCACTAAAAAAACAAAAATAGTCGCAATCACCCATATTTCCAATTCATTAGGAACTATTAATCCAATTAAAGAAATAATCATAAATGCGCATAAGAATAATTCTTTAACAATAATTGATGCTGCACAATCCATATCACATACAAAAATTAATGTAAAAAATTTAGATTGTGATTTCTTAGCCTTCTCTGGCCACAAAATATTTGCGCCAACAGGAATTGGAGTCCTATACGGAAAAAAACATTTATTAGAAAAACTTCAACCATCTAAATTTGGTGGTGGAATGATAAAAGAAGTTACAATTAAAAATTCAACCTGGAACGATCTTCCATGGAAATTCGAGGCTGGAACACCAAACATTTCTGGTGCAATTGGATTACAAAAAGCTATAGAATTTGTAAATAATATTGGAATAAATAATATTGAAAAGCATAATCAAGAATTAACAAAATATGCTATTAGTAAATTAAAAAATATTCCTGGAATTACATTATATACCCCAAAGAATCAAGGTCCAATAATTTCATTCACATTAAAAAACATTCATCCCCATGACGTTTCAGAGATTCTTAATTTAGAAGGTATAGCAACCAGAGCAGGTAATCATTGTACAATGCCATTAATGAATAAACTAAAGATTCAAGGCACAAATAGAATTTCATTTCAAATCTACAATACAAAAGAAGATATTGATATTTTAATCAAAGCTATAAATAAAGTTCAAGAGGTTTTCAAATGATAGATAAGAATAAATTATCAGAAAGAGAATTAACTGAAGAAGAAGAAATCTATAAAGAGAATATTTTAGATTATTACAAAAATCCTAGAAATAAAAAAGAACTAAAAACAAAAACAAAAGCTCATGATAAAAATACTCTTTGTGGTGATGAAATTACAATCTATTTAAAATTAGAAAAGAATAAAATTAAAGACGCAACATTCACAGGGAATGGCTGTGCAATAAGCCAAGCTTCAGCATCAATGCTCACAGAAAAGCTAAAAGGTTTAACAATAAAACAAGCAAAAGCAATTTCAAAAGAAGATATATTAAAAATGTTAGGAATACCATTAAGTTTCATGAGAATAAAATGTGCATTACTACCATTAAAAGTTTTAAACAAAACACTAGAGGTACCAAAATGAAAAAACTTGAAATAATCGATTTACATGTTGAAGTAGAAGACAAAGAAATTCTTAAAGGAATTAATCTAACAATCCATCCTGGAAAAATCCATACAATTATGGGTCCAAATGGATCTGGAAAAACAACTCTTTCAAATACATTAATGGGCCATCCAAAATACAAGATTACTAAAGGTAAAATAATATTAGATGGAATAGATATAACCCATAAACCAACAAATGAGAGAGCTAAATTAGGTTTATTTCTTTCATTTCAACATCCACAAGAAATTCCAGGATTAAATATAACCAGTTTTCTAAGGACAGCAGTAAATAATATTTCAAAAGAACCTTACTCTGTAATAGATTTTCATAAATTCTTAAAAGAAAAAATGTCCTCATTAAATATTGACCCAGGATTTGCAAAAAGAAATCTTAATGAAAGTTTTTCTGGAGGAGAAAAAAAGCGTATGGAAATATTACAATTATGTTTACTCCAGCCTAAATATGCAATCCTAGACGAAGCAGATTCCGGAGCAGATGTTGATGCAATAAAAATAATTTCAAAAACAATCAAAGACCAAGTTAAAAATAATTTAGGAGTATTACTAATTACACATTATAACAAAATAATTGAATATATCAAACCAGATGAAGTCAGCATTTTAATTAATGGTAAAATTATTAAACAAGGTAATTACGAATTGGCATATAAAATTGAAAAGGAAGGATTTGAAAGTCTAAAATGATAACCCAAGAAAAATTAATAGATATTTTAAAAAATTATAAAGATCCAGAAATAGGAATTGATATTTGGACTTTAGGTCTTATTTATAAAATTGAAATTGATGAAGAATACATTAAAATAACAATGACTTTTACAACCCCTTTCTGCCCTTATGGTCCGCATATGATCGAAGAATTAAAAGAACAAATAATAAAAGCCGGCGTTAAAAATGTAGAAATAGAAGTCGTATTTGAACCTCCATGGGAACCTTCTGAAGAATTAAAAGAAATGCTCGGATTGTAAAACAAATTATCATCAAAAATAACAGAAATCTTTTTAAAGAATCTATCTATAAATTTTTATCGAGGGATTAACAAAATGATGAACAGCCTAAAGAATCTTCTAAACAAACTTGTTCCAGGTATTTTTGGTAAAAAAAAGCATATTAAATTAGGACTTTATGGCCCACCAAATGCTGGTAAATCAACATTAGCAAATAAAATTTGTAAAGACTGGCTTGGTGAAGAAAGAGAAATGAGTTCAGTTTCCGCAATTCCTCACGAAACTAGAGAAGTCAAAGTCCAAGAAAATATTAGCATTAAAAAAAAGGGCAAACAATTAAGTTTCAATTTAATTGATACACCAGGGATTGCAACAAAAATAGATTATGAAGATTTTTTAAAACATAAAATGAATAAAAAAGTTGCAAAAGAAAGAGCAAAAGAAGCAACTAAAGGAGTCATAGAAGCAATCAAATGGCTCGATAATATGGACTGTGTAATCGTTGTCTTAGATTCAACAATAAATCCATACTCTCAAGTAAACATTACTATCATTGGTAACCTAGCCGCAAGAAACATTCCAGTTTTAATTGCAGCAAACAAAACAGATTTAAAGAAAGCAAACATAAAAGGTATTGAAGCTGCATTTCCACAATACCCTGTTATTGGAATTTCAGCAGAAAAAGGCACAAACGTAGATGAACTTTATGAAACATTGTTCAGCGTAATAAAGAGGTAAAATATGTTAACATTTCAATATGTTCCATTTAATGAAATTGAAAATCTCTCCTCAGAAAGAAGAATTTCAAAGATTTTAGGAATCGTAAAAAGAAACAAAATTGTATTAATGCAAGGTCGCCTAAAAACAGACGAAGAAACAGCTTTAATAGAAAGAACAATGCAAGAGGTTTCAAAAGAATTCAAGGGAATTGAATTATGTACTATATATCCAAATAACGAAAAGAATAAAACTGCTAAGATAAAACAAATGTTAGTAAAAGTATTTATGGGTGATAGAGATGGATTAACAATCATAGGCCCAGCAACAATAATCAAAGAAATAAAAAGAAACCCAGATAAAATAGAATTATTCACCTATAATCTCAAAAGGAATTAAAAATGCCACATCAATGCGTACGCTGTTCTAAAATTTATCCTACAGGATGTAAAGAATTACTTACTGGTTGCACATGTGGCGGCAAATTTTTCTTTTTTGTAAAAGATGAACAACTCAAAAAGGTTGAAGAATTAATGCAAAGCTTAAGTTTTGAAGAAAAAACCCAAATGGAAAAAGATATTTTTGAAATAATGGACCAAGAAAATTCTGAAGACCCAGTTATTCTTGATTTTGAAAGCATTCGCGTTACTGCCCCTGCAATCCTTTAGTATTTCGTCTTGAAGAAGGCAAATATGTAATAGATATTCCAAGCACTTTCTCTCAGAAAAAATCAAAATCTAAATGAAAGAACCAATTAAATACAAACCTTATATTATTGCATCAGGAATTTTTTTAGCACCATTAGCTGAATTTATATCCCATAAATTTAATGAATACACTGGAGCACACCTAAAACCAAGATATGGTGATTTAACTCCATTTATTAATGGAACATTAGGCTTAGCAATAATGTATTATTGGACTTCAGCTTTTGAAAATATCAAGCCCCCAAGATTCCAAAATTTTCTGAGATTACAAAGAGTCGTCTGGCCAGCAGCAATTACAAATCGAAAAAAATCTCCAAAAAAATGGTTAGATCTAAATCTAGAATTACATGAAATAACATATCGAGAAGAATTCCAACGAGAAGGCTTATTAGGAAATTATCATATTACTCAAGGAGATTTAGAATTAGGAGTCCAACACTATCAAAGACTACTCGAAATAGATTGCAAACCTCAAGAGAATTATATTTGGAAAGCAATCAACGGAATTTCCCGCCCAGTTGTAAGATTAATGTTTCACTCCGACCATTTAGAAGACCTTCTGGAAGTTGCCCAATATGAACTCCAAAGGAAAGATTACAAACGAATGAAAGGTACTTGGAAAAAAATCAAAAGAATATATCCATCGGATAGAACTGAAATCCTAGAAGGCATATTCCTCACTTCAGCAGATTTACCAGAGGCCAAAGACCATTGGAAAGATATTATCGAAAGACATAAATCAGAACTCCAATCATTAGGCCAATCAAGAAATGAAGTCACAGAAATTCCCACAGACGAACACAAATCTGTATTGGTAATTAAAAGAGGCCACGAACTTAGAAGAGAATTTGATATTTTAAAAAAAATCTATACCCAGTTACCCCCAGAAGAAAGAATCTCAGTAGTGCCATTAGCAGTTTTTGATGACGAAGATAAAAAATGTTTAGTAACATTAAGAAAAAATTCCCCAAATTTAGATTCAATATTAGGAATAACCACAGGGGACGAAACACTAGAAGTATCAAAAAAAATTATAGAGAATTTAAGAAGATTACACCAATTAAATATTCCAGGCCTAAAATCCTATGACCCAATTTCAGAACTACAAAGAAGATTAACAAAAAGATTTCCAGAAAAAGATCCAAGAAAATTATTAGATGAATATGAAAGATTTATGCAAAAATTTGAAAGAAGGAGTTCACCAGTACATGCTGATGCTTATCCAACAAATGTTCTAAAAGATGGAACAATAATAGATTTAGAAAAAGCCTCATTAGGTGACCCTTGGTTAGATTTAGAAACATTCACAACTCATCCATTTTTAATAGGGATACAAGATAGAATTCTTGCAAATGTAGAATTAGACCCAGCAACAAGACCATTGTATGCAGTCCATGTTCCATTATGTCAAACAGGAAGTTTCTCTCAACAATCAAAAATAAAATCAAGATACTTCTATGAACTAGCAAAAATGCGATTAAAAGAATTGGAAGAAAAAGCATTACTAACAGCAACAACAGATTTTTTAGGAAGAACTATAGACGCTGAGTAGCAAGTATTCCATTCATTTCAAAAACTGTTTCCAAAATAAATCCTTGATACCATAATAAATCACTCTTCTCAGGAATCATGCTTAACAATTCTTTTCTTCTTACCCCAAATAATTCATATTTCTCCAAATTAAAATCATAATATAATTCCCTTAACAAAATAAAATATTCACCAAGTGCTTTAAACAAATCAACATCCTTTTTAGTAAACCCAATCTTTCTATCAATTAACCTTCGAGCAATTGCTTTATAATAATCCCCCAACCTTTCTAATTGTTCAACAATATAATAAACAGACCCTGAGCTCAAAATAATTTGAGTTTCATCCTTATTCAAAACCCTCCGACAAAAATCTGCCAACCGATTTATTTGATCATCTTTTTCAATAATCTTCTTCAATGCTTCAATATCTTTATTTTCCATAGCTTCAACCAAATCTTGATTCATGGATTCAATAGAAAAGAACAACCTTTTTAGAGACTTATCAAATTCATCTGGCAAAACTTCAGACAAACACTCAATCAAAACATAATTTTCATCTTGCTTAGTAATCTGAAACCCCACACAAGTCCTATGCAAAGTCTCCTCAATCTTTTGCAACTGTTCTTTGGTTTCAAACTTCACTCTCACTTTATCATACCCAGCTTTGTACAACCCTCCAACAGCCCGACCAATCATCTCATTCAACGCAGAAAAATCAACCTCTATTTCACCACCATCAGAAGACCTCTCAGTACTAACTATAACCTGATTCCCTCGTTCTTCAACATCTAACTCTTCACCTTTTTTTATTCCATATTTCTTAACCCAAGAATGAGGCAAAGACAGAACATAGGTTTTACCCCCCATGAGAATTACATTCCTTTTCATAAACTAAAAAAATAATCCTTCAATATAAAAAATTAACTATTAAAAAATTGTACAATTAAAATATTCCTTACAACCTTTCTTTTGCCTTTTTATACATCAGATTAAAATTCGGCCTCTTTCCAGTCCATAATTCAAACGCAACCAGACCTTGATAAACTAACATATTCAACCCATCAATAGTTTTACATCCAGCTTCTTTTGCAAGCTTTAAAAATTTTGTTTCTATAGGATTATAAACCAGATCAAAAACAATAGAGAAATTTTGAAATTGTTTTTTTGTCGCGATTGAAACATTCAAACAGGGATACATCCCAACTCGAGTTGAATTAATTAAAATATCCCCACTAAGACTATTTAATTGTTCTAGCCCTCCATATTCCACATTAAACTCTTTAGCTAGTTTTCTTGCTTTGCTTAAGGTCCTATTTAGAATAATAATCTCAGCACCTTTCTTTTTTAATCCATAAACAATTCCTCTGGCTGAACCACCAGCTCCTAATACTACAATTTTTTTCTTAGATAAACTCGTATGCTTTTCTAAAGAATAAATTAAACCTAACCAATCAGTATTATATCCGATTAATTTTCCTTTCTCATTAACAATAGTATTAACCGCACCAATCTTTTTTGCAATTGGATCAATTTTATCCAAATATTTTATAACCTTTTGTTTGTAAGG
>JAGWAA010000036.1 GCA_018302165.1 Candidatus Woesearchaeota archaeon | reverse complement strand
AGTAGTAGATTCTTCTGTTAAAACTTCAGTTTCATCTTCTTCAGTAGATTCAACTGGTTCTAAATCATTTGAAGGAGTAAATAATAATACCAATGCTGAGACAAGAATTATTAATCCTAAAATTCCAAATAATATTTTATAATTTAATCTATTTTTCTTTGACATTAAATCACCTCTATTAGTTTAGTTGGTATTAGAGACTTATAAATCTTTTTATGATTTTAAATAGTAATTATTATTTTTTTTCTAATAATAATTTTAGGTGATCATGTTTAATCTTTTGTAACCCTTTATTATCATTATAATATTTACCTAATAGATTTGATAAAATTTCACCTGATTTTACATATGGGACTAAAACATAATCTGCACCAAGATTATATAATTTAATGGCCTCAATAGAAGTTTTTGCGGTTAAGATTATATGAGGTTTTGAATTTAATTCTTTTATAAAAAAAATCAAATTTTTATTATCCTCAATGTTGGGAATTGTTGAAACAATAAATTTTGCAGAAGTGAAATCAATTCTTTTCAATAATTCTATATTACTAATATCTCCATATAAACAAGGGATTTTTTTATGTTTGAGTGTATCAATTATTTCGGGATTATAATCTACTACGAATAATTTTGTTTTTAAATGTTTAAATGTTCTTAAAAATGAACCACCTACACGATCAGCACCGAATAATATTAGTTCAGGATGATCTTTATGCTCATATCCGAAAAATTTCTTTTTTGTAGAAAGCTTTTCAAAAAGACTTAGTAATCGATGAATATAATTATAGGTCATTAATTCATATTCAATTATATATGAAGTTAAAGCAATACTAATAACGCCTAATAAGATTGTTACTGAAAATAATTCTGGGGAAATATTATCAACTGATAAAACTAGGATTAAACCAAATTCACTTATTTGTGCTAATGAAACAGCTGTAACGAAAGAGTTACGCTTATCATAACCAAAAATGCTTAATAAGATCATTACTATTAAAGGTTTTAATAAAATAACTAAGGCCAATAAAATAAAAAAAGGTGTTATTATTGAAGAAATATTTGTTGAGACTATTTGTAGACCCAATGAAACAAAAAAGATTATGGCAAAGAAATCTTTTAATGAGCTAACTTTGGAGATTATGTTTAGATTATAAGGTAAGTTTGCTAGAGTAATCCCTCCAAAGAATGCCCCAATTGCAATTGAAAAATCTAAGGCATAAGCTAAAAGTGCGAATAAAAAACAAAATGCTAATGACAGGAGAAATAATAATTCTGAGGATTTTGCTGCAAATTTAAAAGTTGGATTAATCAAATATCTATTTGAAATAAAAGCAATGACTAATAGAATTAAAAATTTCAATAAACTAAATAAAATGGATGTAAATGAAAGAGATTCTGAACCAATAATCAAAGTTAATGCTAAAATAACCAGAATATCTTGAATAAATAATATCCCTAACAAGATTCTACCGTGAATAGTACTTAGTTCATCTTTATCAATAATTAATTTCAAAACAATCATAGTACTTGAAAATGCAATAATTAAACCAGCATAAATTGAATTCATTGTATCAAAACCTAATAAAAGTGCAACAAAATAACCTGCTACGAAAGTTAGAAAAACTTGTAAAACACTGGTTATAACAACAACTCCACCGAGAGACTTTAATTTTTTTAAATCCATCTCTAATCCAACAATGAAAAGCAAGAAAATAATTCCAATCTCAGAAATGCTTTGAATTAAATGTATATCTTGAATTAATTTTAATCCTATTGGGCCAATTACCAAACCTGCAATAATATATGCAGGAATCAATGGTTGTTTGAATAATCTTGCAATGTATGCAAAAAATGTAGCAACAATTAATATAACTCCTAGATTAAATAGTAAACTCTGCGGAACAAAACTTAACACCTCTTGAAACATTTATTTAATTAAGAGTAATTAATTTATAATACTTATTCTTTTTTGATAAAAATTTCAATAGTAGAAACACGAATTTGTTTACCTTCTTTATTTTTGAAATCTTCGCTATTAATTAAAACCCTATCTACGGAAATTTTGTTTTCTAAAAATCTTTTTCTTGCAACTTCAGTAATATCAACAGCCTTTGCAATAAATTTTCCACGAGCTTTGACTATAACTTCTGAAGCATCTAAAGAAGTAAACTGTAAGACAACGCCATTTACATAATTCATAAATGGTTTCTCACCAACTAGAATAATATTATTGTTATCACCCATTTTAATCTCCTAAAGGATTATTCTTCAATCTTCATCAAACGAGTAATGTAACCAGCCAAAACATTTCTCATTTTTTTAGAAGGAATTTCAATATATTTAGGTAAAATCTGTTTGTTCTCTTCAAAGTCTCTTCTAAAGCTTGCCCTATGTTGAGATACTAATTTTTTTCCGGTTCTTTTTATAACTGTGGTCTTAATTCTTCCCATGGTTTGAATGAATTAAATCGGGGTTTATAAATGTTTCTGTGGACTATTTTCTTCGAATAATCCAGATTTCCCTATGCATTTTAGATGTTGGAGTCGTATATAAAATAGGTGAATCTGCTTGAAAATGGCTATTAATAAATGGAGCTATATTCAATTTAAAATGCCTTTTTGACTTTGCTCTAAATAAAGGTGTTATAACAACAATATTCTTTTTAGTGATTTTTTGTAAAGAGATTAATAGTTCTCGATAAAGAGGTACTAATTCACTAAGGATTTTTTTGATTTCTATTTCTGTAGGAAAACTTTTCATAAATGGACCCATATATGGTTCAGTTACTACAACATCAACTGATGAAATTTTTTTATCAGAATTTCTAGAATCTGATTGGATTAAATTATAAGAATTTTGAATATTATACCTTGATTTTAACCAAGCAATATTTTTTTTGGATGCTTCAATACAAAATTTTTCTTTGTCTAATCCAATAACATTTATATTCATTAAAAGGGATTCTTGAAGAATTGTTCCAATTCCGCAAAAAGGATCAAGCAAAGTCTCGTTCTTTTTTACTTCTGAAAG
Source organism: Candidatus Woesearchaeota archaeon (assembly GCA_018302165.1). Classification (GTDB taxonomy): domain Archaea; phylum Nanobdellota; class Nanobdellia; order SCGC-AAA011-G17; family GW2011-AR17; genus JAGVZZ01. The sequence continues at coordinate 3,891 of JAGWAA010000036.1, read as the reverse complement.
GTTGATTAAGAATTTTGCTAACCTAATCGAAATAGTATGTAATGGTCTCTGTACTGGACGTTGTAAATCTCTAATTTTGTATTCTTTAGGATTAAATATTGCTAGGGATTTGAAAAGTTTATTTTTATATTGTATTACTTCTACAACTGAAGATGCCTCTGATGGAGTTAAATATTCTTGATCTTCATGATGAGATTTTTTTATTGTTGCTTTGATACCTTCTTTTTTAAAATAATTTTTTAATTCATCAACCATGGATTTATCGTTTGTATAATTAGAAATTGCAAAGCGAACTTTGTTTTTTGTGCCTTCATAGAGATTATCAAAAGAATCTATCTCAATACCAATCTTTTGTATTCCTGCTAAATCTTTGATAAGATTATTTGCGTTTATAGAAGGGAGTTGTAATATTAATGCAATATCAGAAGAATCTTGAACGGAATAATTTAATTTCTGAGTTTTCAAATAAGCAAAAAGTTCTTTTCTAGAAAGCTCTGGATCTCTGCCTAAAATGAATATATATGATTTCATGGTTGAATTTAGTATTTTATTATTTATTAATTAATCACATTCTAAAATTAGCTACTTTTACTCCACTATCTGTATATGTTCCTTCAATAATTCTTTGTCTACAAAGAGCCCCTGGAAAAGTTAGGCAATGTTCTGCACCACGAGTTGCACATTCTAATGCTTCATCAATGCTATCTCCCTTTAAGTGTTTTCTATGAAAAATAGCTCCATAAGCATCTCCAGCACCAAGTTCAAATGAAGGATCTACGAAAAGAGGATTAACGTTACTAGGTTCATATTTTTTACTAGTTTTTCTTTCATAAACAACAGACCCTTTGCGATCTTTTGTATGAAGAATCAATTCTAATCTTCGCCCAGACCTAAATAATCTAGAAATATTTCCTAAATGCAATCCTGATTGAACTACTCCAACTTCTTGGCCATTAAGTAATAGAGATGTAGCATAATTATTAACTATCTCTTGAAAATTTGTTCCTTCTAATGATAAACCAAAACCATGTAAATAACGTCCAGGATTATATACAATCTTGCCTGAAGGATTTTGAGATAAAAATGATTTTGCTGCTTGAAGGGCTAATAAAGGTTCAGTAATTGGAAGTACAAGAACATCATGTGCGCCTAAAAATTGTGGACTAATTTCGACTTTAGGAAAATTTTTATCAGCCATTCTTCCTTCCCAATAAACTTTTGATTTCCAAAATTTTCGATGATTTTGTTCTTGGGGCCTTTCTGGAAAAACTAAAACAAACCTTGGGATACTTCCAGCATAAGTTTTTATTCCTTCTTGATTAATTGATTCATGTAAATCTAAAATTTCTTTTATTTCTCTCGATGGATTATCATTACCTAATACAGAAATGGGGGAAACTTCATGTTTTGGAATGAGATATTGAGTCCATGTTAATGCAGTACCTCCAAAAGAACTATTAATAATATCTCCATTATTACTAGCTAGAGATAATACTTCATCAATACTTTGCTCAGGGTTATATTTAGAAAAATCTCTTTTAGCACTAATCCAATAATCTTTAACAAAATGACCTATTACAGCAATTTTTACCATTTTTAATTAAAAATGTTAATAGCCATTATTTAAAAATCTATGGTTTGGAAGATTGTTTTAAAAGGTCTATTTCAGAAAGTATATTTCTTGCATAAATACTGTCTTTAAGAACCAAAACTCTGAATTTTCCCTTTTTTTCAATAATATCTGTAAGTAATTTTAAATTAAGATTTTTTAGATCTTTATGAGAGTCAAAAAAGGATTTTATTTCTTTGTTAATATTATCATCACCATAAAAACTAAAAATTAAATCTCCCATAACAATTACATTCCAATGAATTTTAGGATCCTTTGAAAATAAGTTAATAATCCCAATTTTTTGATTATAATCCGCACAATAATTATCTATTGGAGTTTTAGAGCCATGAATTCCATAAAATTTGGATTTTAGCTTTCCAATAACTTGCTTTTCTCTTAATGGATATAATAAAGGCCACCAACTATGTGTATAATGTATGAGAATATTATTATCCTTATCAAAAAATTCATTAAAATAATCTAAAAGTTCTAAAAAATAATTATCTAACTCTGCATTTGATTCAAAATCAAAAGATAAAGAATCTCCATCATTCTTTAGTTCTAAAAGTTTGTTTATCGAATGTTTCTTTTGTGAGGTATAATTTGAGATAATTAAATCTGAAAATAACCCAACTTGTTTTATCCATTCAATATTAAGAAGATACTTTTTGTTTTCATGAATTAAAATATCATCATTAATTAAGTGATTAAGTTCTTTGTGAACAGATTGGTAAGAAACTGATTCGTTGAAATTATTTTTAATTTTTAATTTTAAATCTTTTACAGTTAAAGGAAATTCTGAAGATAGGATTAAGATAATTTTCTCTTTAACGGTTTTAGGAGTCAATTTTGGGAGTAATGCTCGAATAATCATTTTTGGAAATAAATTAACAATTATATATAAATGTTTGGTTTTTTAAACTGAACAGTTGAGTTTTTATTTAACTGAAATTTTAAGTAGTAGTTAGGTTTGTATAAGTAAAGCATTAAGCAAATGAATCTGCACATAAAAGAAAATGGATGCCAAGATAAGGAAGTCTTGGTTCTGGATACGAGATTACCTTATTATTATAACAAAGTTAAAGAACTTTTTCAAAAAGAACCTTCAGAAGTGAATATAATTTTTCTTAAAAATAAAATGGAATTTATTCAAGTTGTTGGTGAAGATAATGAGGATTCCTGCACATATTCTGATGGGAATATTATTTATATTTATGAACCAAATCAGTTTGGGATTGCAACTCAAGTTCCAAGAGAAAGTTTTTATGAAGCATTATGTCAAGAATTGATTAAATTATTTTCAAAACAAAATAAATTAGATTAATATATTAACTTAACCAAGAATGATTAACTATTTCTTCCCATGAATCAACTCTCTGAGTCAAATCTTGAGAAATAGGATCAAAATTAATATTCCAAGGGCGACTAAAAATTAAACCTTTTATATTCCTTGCAGCACATTTGTAAATTACTTCAGGATTATCATCACACATTAATTCAATATTTTCTCTTTCACAAATTTCATCTTTAGGGGTATAACTTTCAAGATATAGACGAGTAAAAAATATTTTAGAAAAACAGTTAGGAAACCTTAATCTCAATCTTTCATTAATACGATCATAAAGTTCTATCCCTGAATCTGTAATTAAAAATAATTCATGACTTTTAGAATGAAGGTCTAAAACACCTTGATTTGCTCCCTTAATTGCCTTAATTTTTTTTCGTTCTCTGGACCTTTCAAAATCACTTAAAAAACTGAGGTATTGTTCACGAGTAGAAAAATCAAGAATTGTTTGGAGATTATAAGCTTCTAAATGTTTTAATTGTTTCCTTCTTTTAGGATAACGATCATTATAATATTTAAGTAATGCACGTGCATAATCTACTATTAAGTCATCATAATCTAGTCCAATTCGCATAAAAAAAGGTTTTTTAAAAAGTATTTAAAACTTACCTAATCCTCAAAAAACTCATTCCTTTAAGATTTTTGGTCATATATTCATTAGCTTTCTTTGTAATATCACCAGAAGAAACAAAAATAGTGGGAAGTTTCATATTTTGGCCCTCTGTAAATGCTAATAATAAGTCGCCTTCATTAAATGATTTCTTATGTCTGGCTTTAACAAAGTATGACAAATCACCTAATGTTGAAGGAACTTGGACTAAAAAATTAAATTCCTTTTTACCCAATATCTTCTTTTCTAAAATTTTGATTTCTTTTTTCTTTAAAAAATTAATAACTATTCTTTCGAAGTCAGTAGGTTCTTCTTTTTTTTCAA
>JAGWAA010000035.1 GCA_018302165.1 Candidatus Woesearchaeota archaeon | reverse complement strand
GTTTCTTTTTCATATAATCCTATTAATTTTTGAATTTTTGTTAATGATTCACGAAGATTATACATATTCTTTTCGCTCCTGGATAATTTCTTTCTTTAATATTTGCATTAAATCTTTAATTTTTGAGATATCCTTTTTATAAGATAATTCAATAATTTGGTTTACAAGTAGTTTTGATTTATCGAGGCTCATATTATTCTTGCTTTTTTCAGTACCTTTACTGGATTTTCATAATATGCATATATTATTTTTAGGAAATTCTCTTCTGTAATATCTGCTTTTGAAAGGTAGAATAGTAATTTTGTTCTTAATTTAAATTCTTCAATTAAGATGGTTTTATTTCCTTTAGACTTGATAAAAATGCTATCTTCTAAGTTAAAAAGGAATTTTTCATTAGTATATTTAAATAATTCATGTCCAGCTTCTGTTATTGTTATGATTTTTTCATCTTTTATTTCACAAGTTATTGTATCTGAAATGGGCTTTTCTATTGATGCTATTAATGTCGATTGAATATATTGGCCCTTGTAGTTCTGAATAATTCCAAAATCTTCATCCCCTTTTGGTTGTGAGCCCATATTTGTTGTAGTATAACGATTAGGTATATAGGAATTAATGTTTGTAAATATTTTTGCATGAGGTGGTAATAGATAACTCATTGTATGTAAATATGTTTGGTCGTTTAAGAAGAAAATATTATTGTGGTCTTCGATTAATAACCATAGAAATGCTAGTATTTCTGGGGAACATTTTCTGTTTTTAATAAGATCAGTGGGTAGGCTTATTTTTGGAGTAATCTTTTTAATTGAAAATTTGGAGTCTCCTATTTCTTTTGTGATTATTGCTGAGTATTCTATGTTCTTTTCTGTGAATATTAATTTTGAATTTTCTATAATATCTTTGTTTGTTTTTAGGGATATTTTCCTTAGTATAAAATATAATTCTTCAGTTGAGAGTATAATTTTAGTTTTTAAAACTTTGAAAATTTTATGCTCGATTGTAATCCCATTATTAAAATAAATTTTTGTAACTAGAGGGTCTTCTATTAATGGCTGGATTTTTCTAAGGCCAATTATATTTCTATATGAATAATAAAGAATTTTTTGTAGAGATATTTCATTTAATGTTAAATTCAATTCTGAGATAATAATCCTAATTGCTTTCTCTAAATATTCTTCAATTGTTGTGTTTTCTTTTAAATCAATTATTTCAATTAATGAATCTTCAATCAAATGATAAATATTCTTTTCTTCAGAAGATAATTCTGGTTCTTCGATTAAATATTCATTTTCAGTAATTATAATTTTGATGTTTTTATTAAGGATTGTATATTCTGCTGGTAATAATTTAAATTCTGGAATTAATGATATTCTATTTAATTGAATTGGTGTTAGTTCTCTCTTTGTTAATAGTGATATTGATTTAAGGAAGCCCATTTGTTTAAAAGTATAGGATTATGATTTATATATATTTAGTTCGCAAAAGTATTTAAATTATGTAAAAAAATTAATGTTGCATGGAAGGGGATATTGAAGAACGTAAAAAACAGATTGTTAATTATTTTAAGAAAAAAACTAATTTGTTTATATTAGTATTATTTGCATTTGTTGCTTGGTTGGGTTATTATTTAAGAACTAGAAGTTTGGATGTTTTAATTGATGTAACGACCGGTAAATATATGCCTTCAGATCCGGATGCTATTGGTATTCTAAGATATGTTAAGTATTTATTGGAAAATGGGTCTTTAATGAATATAGATTATATGAGGTATTTTCCTTATGGGTTTAGTGCTGTTGATGAATTTAATTTAATGTCACATTTAATTGTTTATTTTTATAAAATCTTACATTTCTTTAATGCTTCTGTAACTATTGAATTAGCTGATGTTATGTATCCTGCATTTGCTTTTGTAGTTGCATTGATTTTCTTTTATTTGTTGTTGAAAAGAGTTTTTGATTGGAGAATTGCTACCTTAGCATCTTTATTCTTAGCAATATTACCCTCTTATTTATTTAGAACTATGGTTGGGGTTTCTGATAAAGAGGCAATGGCTATGATTTTTTTCTATTTGACTCTTTGGACTTTTATTAGTTTTTTCTTGGAGAAAAAGAATTGGTTGGCTTATGTTTATGGGATTGTTGCTGGTTTGTCGTTAGGTTTTACTTGGGCAATTTGGGGAGGAGTAAACTTTTTGTTTCTTTCAATTGGAACTTTTATGTTAATCTCGATATTTTTAGAGAGATTAAATAATAGGAATTTATGGATATATGGTATATTTTTGCTTGTGTTTTATATAACTGGGGAAGTATTATTCTCTTCAAGAACTAATTTAGCTGCGATGTTAGTGAGTTTTACATCTGCATTGATGTTCTTTGCATTTTTGATTGGGGTTGTTAAATTTTTAATTTTTGATAAAGATTTTTTGAAAATCAAGAATAAATTTGGAAGATTTCATACTGGGATTTTAAGTTTTTGTATAGTTTTAGGTATTGCTTTATTGTTTTTTATGGTGGTTTATGGACCTGATTTTATTACTGAAAGAATTTCAGATATCTACATAGATATGGTTGAACCTTTCGGGAGGAATAGGTGGGCTTTGACTGTTGCTGAATCACAGCAGCCTTATTTTACAGATTGGATTAGTAATTTTAGTTGGAAATTTTTATTGATTGTATTTGGTGGAGCTTTAATTTTAGGATATGAATTATTCAAGGGATTACAGAAAAAAACTTATTATTTGACTGCAGCTTATGGTTTATTTTTATTAGCTTTTAGTTTGAATAGATATTCGTCTGGTTCGACTTTGTTGAATGGAGAGACTACATTTGCGATTATTTTGTATCTTGGGTCTTTGTTTTTGTTTGGGTTATATTTGTTATATACTCTTGGAAATTTATGGTGGAAAAATAATGATGAATTTGTTGCTTGGACTAATAAAATTAATTTAGGGTATTTGTTTATTAGTTTATTTTTCGTGTTTACTTTAGTTGGTGCGAGAAGTGCTGTAAGATTATTATTTTCGTTTACTCCTGCTGTTGCTATTATGGGAGCTGTGTTTGTATTTTTTGTTGCTGATTATGCTATGAATTTTAAAGATAAGATTTGGAAATATGGTCTTTGGATATTTTTAATTGTTATTACTTTGATATTTGTTTTTAATTTTTATAATACTACTTATAATCAGTCTGTTTCAATGGGTACTGGTTATACGCAGCAATGGCAATATGGAATGGATTGGATAAGAGAGAATACTCCTACTGATGCTGTATTTGCACATTGGTGGGATTATGGTTATTATTTGCAGACTGGTGGTGAACGTGCAACTTTAAGTGATGGAGGTAATGCTCATCCAACAATTAATCATTTACTTGGAAGGCATTTGTTGATGGCTGATAATGATACTGAAGCTTTGGAGTTTTTAGCGTCTAGAAATGCGACTCATGTTTTAGCAATTAGTGATGAAATTGGGAAGTATGGTGCATTTGCTTCAATTGGTTCTGATGGTAATTATGATAGATATTCTTATTTAACTGTATTTAATTTAGATAGTAGTCAAACTCAAGAAACTAGAGATGGTATTAATCTTGTTTATACAGGTGGAATGTATTTAGAGGATGATTTTATTTATCAAGATATTTTATATCCTGCATATAGTGCTGGTGTTGCTGGATTTATGGTTCCTGCAATTTATGATGAGAATGGTTCTATTAGTGACTTTGAGCAACCATTTGTTTTGATTGCATCGCAATCTGGTTATGTTCAAGTGCCTTTAACTTGTTTGTTCATTAATGGACAGGAAATTATATTTAGTGAAGGAGAATTTGATGCTTGTTTGCAATTGATTCCAGTTGTAAGTAATGATAATTATAATATTCTTGGGGCTGGGTTGTATTTATCACCAAGAGTTTATGGTAATTGGTTTGCAGAACATTATTTATTCGGTAAATCTAACGAGAATTTTAATCTAGTTTATTCAGATGAAGAGTCAGTGCCTTTGATGATTTACAATGGAAGGATTGTTGGACCATTAAAAATATGGGAAGTGTCTTATCCTGATGATTTGGAGATACCAGAAGAATATTATGCAACTTCGTTACCTGATGATGTTCAAAATGTTGTTGAATTATTTTAGGTATTTTTATTAATCTTTAAGTTTTATTCTTTTATATGAAAGAGTTATTTGATTCATTAGAGCATGTATCTTCTGGTGAGAATTATATTTTTTTAGATACTTGTTTTTTGTTTGATTTATTTGATAGAGGGAAGAGTTTAGTTAAAGGCTATAATTATGCCGTTAGTTCTTTTAATATGGAAGAACTTTTAGCTGTGTCTCATAGATTACATAAAGATAAAGTGCAGTTAAGAAAATTATTGAAAAAACATTCTTTTGTGGTTTATGATATTGATGTGCATATAGGGGATTTTGAGTCTGAAAAGAAGTTTGTTATGAAAGTTGATAAGGAATTATTGAAATTGATTCCTGATGCTAGTGATGCTGTGCTATTGGCTTTAGCTGTGAAGACGAAATCTATTGTTTTGACTAAGGATAAGCATCATTTATTTACTGTTGTTTTAGAAAATTTTATTACAAAATATGGAATTAAAGTGTTTAAAGAAATTAAGGACCTCTGTTAGCTTTGTAAATATCATAACATTGATCAAATACTGAAGAAACTCTAGTTCCATCATTTTCTTTTAGTGTAAACGGTAATAAATCTTGTTTTCCAGAATAATATATAGTTTCTGTGCTAGTATCTTTTGAAATTTAAATTAGAGTATTCTCTTTCTATTATCTCACAAATAAAACTAAAATCTGTTTCAGGAATTCTATTATTTCTTAGTTCTATTTCTCCATCTGAAAATTTTGTTGGAAGATAATCTTTTAATTTCATTCTTAGCTCTGGTTCATTAAATGGTATTAGAGTAATATGGCCTCTTTCAATAATATCTTTTAAGAAAAATAAATAATTTATTTTATTTGGATTCTCAGGATTTATTTCAAATTCAATATAGTTTGTCATTTTATTAGATTATCAGCATCTCTTGTGATATTATTTGTGATCATTTCTCCTAATAGGCCCATTGATATGAATTGTAATCCAATTATTGTAAGTAAGACTGCTAAAAATAGTAATGGTCTACCACCTATGCCATAGCCCATTAGCCAGGTGATGTATAAATAAAAATTACAAAGCATTCCTAGTCCTCCGAATAATAATCCTATTGTGCCAAAAGCATGTAGTGGACTGTTTTTATAAGTAATTAAATATTTGATTGTTATTAAATCAAAGAATCCTTTTATAATTCTTTTTGAGCCATATTTAGTAATTCCAAATTTTCTAGGGTAATTTGAAACTATTACTTCTGTGTATTTGTAGCCCATATTTGCAACTTGAACTGGAATATAACGATGCATATCTCCGTATAAAAATAAATCTTTTGCAACTTCATTTCTAAATGCTTTGAATGGGCAGTTATAATCATTAAAATTTGTGCCTGAAACTATTTTGGTCATTTGATTGAATGTTATTGAAGATAATCTTTTTATTGGTGAGGTATGTTCAACATGTTTGTTTTTTTTCCAGCCATTTACAAAATCATAGCCTTCTTCAATTTTTTCTATTAATAATGGAATTTCTTTAGGATCATCTTGCAAGTCGCTGTCCATTGTAACAATAATGTCTTTTGTAGCTTTTTGGAAGCCCACATATAGTGCTGTTGCTTTCCCAGAGTTTTTTTTGAGTGTGTAGACTTTGATGTTTTTTTCTTTTTTTAATTGTTCTAAAATCTTTGGAGTTTTATCTTTACTACCATCATCTACAAAAATAATTTCATAATCTTTTGTTATTTTTGAAACTACTGGTAGTGTTGCGTTTAATAATGGTAGAATACTTTCTTCTTCATTATACATTGGAAAGACTATAGAGATTGATTTTGGCATTATTGTTTTTTTAAGACTTTGATTTATAATACTTTTGAATTAAAAATTTGTTACTTATTGAGGATAATTTTTTGATTAGTCTATAGATGCATAATACTTATAATTAACCATTTTTGAATATTTTGAAATGAAATATATTTTGATGCTTTCTATATTTATTGCATTTATTATTGTATATCTTTTAATGCCTTGGTTTATTAGGTATTTTACTAGAATTGGTTTAGTTGTAAAAGATCAACATAAGGAGAAGAAACCTTTGATTCCATTAGCTGGAGGCATTGTTGTTTTCATGGGAATATTTTTTGCTGTAATGTTTACTATCTTTGTTCAGACTTTTTATTATAATAGTACTAATTATTTGATTGATTTACTTGCGTTTATTACTTCATTATTTGCGATTACTTTTATTGGGTTTATTGATGATTTGCTTGTAAGAAAAGATTATGAGGCGAGTATTGGTTTGAAACAGTGGCAGAAACCTTTGCTTACAGTTATTGCTGCAATTCCATTAATGGTGATAAATGCTGGAATGACTATTGTTGTATTGCCTTATTTTGGTGCTGTAAACTTTGGAATTTTGTATCCGTTAATTTTGATTCCAATAGGGGTTGTCGGGGCATCAAATATGGTTAATTTGTTAGAAGGGTTTAATGGGCTGGGTTCAGGATTGGCTTTAATCTATTTGAGTAATTTGAGTGTTTATGCTTATGTTAATGGTTCTGAGGTTGCTGCTTTGATTGGTGCTGTATCATTTGCTGCTGTGTTAGCATTCTGGTATTTTAATTTTATACCTGCTAAAATATTCCCAGGGGATTCTTTGACTTATTTATTGGGCTGTGTAATTGTTTATTTAAAAAACAAAGTTATGGGGTTTGGTTTGATGGAAAAGTTAAATCTCTTTATGGTAAAATTTATTCTATTCCACATATTTTAACAATCTCTGGGAAATATACTGAAAAGCAAGTTGTATTATTTGTTTATGGGTTGGAAGCATTTTGTTGTTTGTTAATTTGGATTTTGTAGTAGGGAAATGTTTTTAATTGTTTGTTTGTATTAATGAAATATGGGAAAAGAAGATAATATTTTAGTTGTTGACAAAGATTGTTTATTTGCTGAGCATTCTGAATTTTTTGGGTTTATTCCTCATGGAAATTATGATTTTGAAAGTAGAATTTTAAATCCGGATAATTATAGATTTACTAGAAGAGGAACTCCAGATGAAGATCCTTCTGTTAGTGCTGAAGCAAATACTGTTTTGAAACAGCCAATAAGGTATGTTGTTATTGTTAACTCTAATATGAAAAAAGTTTTTGCTTATAAAAGAATATCTATGGATGAAGATCCAAATAAAATTGAAAGTAGGCTTGCTGGAAAATGGTCTTGGGGTGTTGGTGGGCATATTGAAGAGTGTGATACTGAAGGTAATTTTATTCATAATAGTATGATTCGTGAAATTAGTGAAGAGGTTGAATTTGTAAATGGTTCAATTCAAAAAGTTTCGCCTTTGGGGTATATTAATGATAGTGATTTTGTTGGAAGAGTACATTTTGGACTTTTGTATTTGATTGAAACTGATGCTTCTGAAGTTAAACCTATTAGTGAAGCTAGTGCTGGAAGATTTCATTCTTTAAAAGAGTTAGAAACAATTTTAGAGAATCATGATTGTGTTGTTGAAGGATGGTCAAAAATCGCTCTGGAACCTTTGAAAGAATATTTTGAGAGATTAAATTAATGTAGTGGTTAAGTTTATTTTTATTTTTATAATATTCTGGTGTTTATTCGATAAATTTATATAGTTGTAGTGGTTAATAATTTCATGGTTTCAATAGTAACTAAAAAAATTGGTAATAATGAATATTTATATTTGG
>JAGWAA010000034.1 GCA_018302165.1 Candidatus Woesearchaeota archaeon | reverse complement strand
ATACTTAACTTTGAAACTTTAGAGAAATGATGCCTCTTTCTTAATAAATGAATCATTATGTAATCTTAAAGAAACTTAGTATATATACTTTTCTTATTAATTTGGTCTGTGTAGTGTCCAGAAATTATTTCGCCAAAGTTAATTAAGCCAAAAAGAATCTACTTTAGTGGTTAAAAATAACAAAAAAAGGTTAAATAGTTGATAAACCAAGTTGCAAATGTTCAAAAGAAATTAATTCTGTTTACAGAATCTCTGAATGGCGAGTTCAGCAATTAGTTATGGAATACAAAAAAACGAAAAAATATTAAGACATACAACCTTTGGAATAGAAAAATATATAAATATAGGGAGGTTTTAAAGATTATGGCAGTAAGTGATTTTAATTATTTTTCTGATTGGAATAGATATTTAACAAAAATAAAAAGTTGTCTTAGGAACCCTGAAACGGAAGATGAACTAAATCTAAGAGAAACTTTTGAAATAATAAATAATTTAAATCTTAAAAGTGGAGAATTAAATAAATTAAAATTAGCATTAAAAAGAGCTTTATCTATTATTGAAAAGGCTGTTATAGATGAGGAATTAAAAAGATTAGAGGAATTAAAAAAAGAAATGATTAATGTTAAAATTGAGTTAGCACGTTTAAATAATAGAAAGTGAGTGATTTTGGTTTTTTAAATCTTGAGGGTTAAAAATTTAGAATTATTTTTTGTCAAAAGTTTATTGACACCATCAATATTACAATACTAATAATAAAACTAAAAATTCCTAATACAATTATTGGAAGTATAGGCTTCTTAATCCATTTAGTTAAAATAAATTTATCATTGATTGCAAGAAGCGAATATATCAACCAACCAATAACAATATAACTTTCTTTTATTATTGATAAATATTATTCCACTAAAATTCTAGCATCAACAACCTTACCAGATCTATCATTAATAACAAAAGGATTAATGTCCATTTCTAATATATTAACAGGTTTTGTATTTCTATATCCTTCAATTAATTTTATTAATTTTAATTCATTCAACATTGCATCAGCATCTTTTTCAGTAATTGGACAGATTCTAAAGGAAACATCTTTCAAAAGTTCGGTATAAATCCCACCTATACCAAAGGCTAAAACATGACCAAAAGTAGGATCTTTTTTTAGACCTATAATTACATATTCACCTTCAATATATTCTTGAACTAATATTCCTTCTAGATGTAATTTCTTTTGTTTGGAAATTGAAATTAACTGATGAAACTCAGAAGCTAAATCATGACGATTTTTTATTAGACGAACACCTTTAATTTCAGATTTATGAATAGCATTAGGAGAAATAATTTTTAATACTAAAGGGAAACCTAATTTTTTTGCTGCAATTGAAGCTTCTTCATAATTTTGGGTTAAATAATGCTTAGCAACAGGGATGTAGGATTTCAAAAAGTCCTCAGCTTTAGCTTCAGTATAAATCCCCTTTTCCATGGAGTATATGATATTGAAAAGCTTTATAAAGTTTTTTTAAGTATTTTATAGAAGAGGTGAGAAGTGAAGAATTTTTTTGAACCTAAAGTTATTACCGTTGTTGGAGTTTCCAAAGAGAAAGATAAAATTGGGAATGTTATATTTAGAAATCTTAAAGATAAATTCAAAACTATACCTGTTAATATGCATGAGAAACAAATTCTTGGAGTAAAATGTTATTATTCTGTTTCTGATATCAAAGAAAAAGTTGATATGGCTGTAATTGCAATTCCTGCAGAGTTTGTTGTGCCAGTAATAAAAGAATGTGGAGAGAAAGGAATCAAAGAAGTTATTATTATTTCATCAGGATTTAAAGAAAGTGGAAATGAAAGATTAGAGTATGAATTATTTAAAGTTCTTGAGAATTATAAAATAAAATGTATAGGCCCAAATTGTTTGGGAGTATTTGATGCACATAGTGGATTAGATTGTTTATTCTTACCTGAAGAAAAATTGAAAAGACCTGAAAAGGGAGGTATTTCATTCATTTCTCAATCTGGAGCATTAGGTGTTGCAATGTTAGATATATTATCTGATGGAGGATATGGATTTTCAAAATTTATTAGTTATGGAAATGGATTGAACTTGAATGAAACAGATTTTTTAGAATATTTAAGTAAAGACAAAAATACAAAAGTTATATGCATGTATATTGAAGGAATTAAAGATGGAAAAAGATTTTTGGAAGTTGCTTCTAAAATTAAGAAACCAATCATCGCTGTTAAAGGGGGAAAATTTTCTAAGGGTGTTAAAGCAATAATGTCACACACAGGTTCATTAGCTGGAGAGTATGAAGTTTACAAAGGTGCGTTCAAACAAGTAGGAATAGTTCTAGTAGACTCATTAGAAGAAATGTTTGATACTGCAAAAATGTTTGAAAAAATTGAAAATAAAAATAAAAAAAGAATTCAAATTATTACAAATGGTGGGGGATATGGAGTTCTAATGAGTGATGCTTTAGAAGAGAATAAATTAGAACTTGCTGAGATGAATCCTGAAAATAGAAGTTATCTAAGAGAAAAATTTCCTAGAGCTGTGTCTATCGGTAATCCAATTGATTTGTTAGGAGATGCTGATGCACAAAGGTATAAAATTGCGTTAGAGGTCTGTGAAAAAGATAAAAATATTGATTTGATTATTTTAATCCTATTATTACAAACACCTGGAATTGATGAGAAAATAATTGAAGTTGCAAAGCATGTTAAAAAACCAGTGCTTGTAGTTTCCACAGGGAGTCATAGTAAACAAATTATTTCTAAAAAATTGGAAAAAGCTGGAATACCTGTTTATGCTTATACTGATCAATTAGCAAGAGCTTTGAAGAATGTTTTATAAGAAACTATTAATTTTTCTTTTTATAAGAAGCAATCATTTCAAGTATTAATTTAGCAGCTAAGTGTGAAGTTCTTTCATCTTGGTCATATCTAGGGTTTAATTCCATAATATCAAAACCAACAATATGGAGTTCTTTGAATATTCTTTTCAATAAAAATAATGCTTGATTAAAATTTATACCACCTGGAACTGGACATGAGACTCCAGGAGCAAATGCAGGATCGAAAACATCCAAATCAATAGAAACATAAACTTTACCTTTAACTTTATTTTTTATTCTGGCCCAAATGTGTTCAAGACCTTTCTCATAAAATTCTTCAGCATAAACTATTTCCAATCTTTGTTTTTTTATGTTTTTTAGTTCTTCAATTTCAGGTTCTCGAATACCTATTTCAATAGAACGACCAAGGTTAACTTCTGCATCTGAAAGAACTGAACCATAGTAACCATGCATAGAAGAAATAATATCTGGATGGGCATCAAAATAAATTATTGTAACATCCTTGAAATTTTTTAAAACCTCAGCAGTAATAGAATGGTCACCACCAAGCACAACAGGGATTTTGCCCTTCAAGACTTCTACAACTTTTGAAATCTTTTTCTTATCAACATTTCCATAATCGTGAATCTTTTGTGTGATTGCACCAGAACTAACTTGGGCCAAAGAAAAAGTACCTTTGCGCTTGAAGATGCACCTTTCATAAGCTACAGCACGAATTGCATCAGGGCCTTTTTTACAGCCAGTTCTTTGAGACATTGAACCAGATTCATCAGGAACACCAATGATTACAAACTCCGCTTCTTGTAAAGGGGCATTTGCGTAAGGAAATTTCATGAAAATAAATAGAAGTTTTGCATTTATAATCTTTTGTCTCGTAAAGATCCGCCTTTTTTGTAAACTCTAAAAGATCTTTTTAATTTGCCTTCTTTCTTTGTTTTTCTATGCTCTTCAGAAGTGTATTCACCCATTTTTACTTCAGAATATTAAAAAGTAATTCTTCTTATAAATCTTTTTAACTACGATCTCTTTCAATTGCGGCTTTAACATCACACAATTCTCCCCAAGTTAAATCGTCATCATCACCCTGGCTATCTAAAATTTGTTGGCCTCTAATTTCATCTCCGGATTCTTCTGCTATAAAGTGCATTACAATCTGGCCTAGACCATTAGAAGAAGATAATCCAAAAAAAGGATAATGAGCTTTAACCTGAACAACTTTTATAGTTTTAAGACCAACTTGAAAACCACTCGTAGGTATTTGACCTTTTACCCTTGCATTATAGTAAGTCCCAATTTCATCACCATAATTTACTACAAATAATCCATAATCTGAGACATAAGTAACCCTACCGAAAAGTTCGTTCGTAATTAATTCTAAACCAAATAATTTTCTTCTATCTGTACTAGATGAAGCTCTGAATTCTTGTTTGCCTCTATCAGGCCTAAAAAATATATCACTATCAAAGATAGGTAATGGATTTAGACCTTGTCTTCTTGTAATTTTTATATCTGCTTTAAAATTATCTAATCCACCATTATAGCTAAACTTATCATGAAAAGAAACTAAATAAGGAGCAGACATTGGTTTAGAAAATAACATATAACGATTCATTTCCGGTCTAGAAAAATTAGGTTTTGAATATGTAAACCCAGATTCTTCAAGGCCATCAATAATTAGTTGTCTTTTTGGATTCATTCTTGTTCAAGTTCTTTGTATAGTTCATCCTCAGCAGCTTCAAATTCTGCTTCAGTAATTATATTTTTTTTGATCAAAAGATCAATCAATGCGTCTAATTTATTGTAAGCAGCAATAGCTAATTCTTGTGCTGACATTTCTTCATTATCTTCCATTATAAAATTGGATAATAGGACCTTTATAAAAGTTATGTTCATAAAAATTTGACATAGAAATAACTAATTTTAGTAAAAAAATATCTTTACTCAGAATCTAATTCTTCCTCATCCTCACCATAGGACAATTCTTCAGCAGAGCGCTTTTTAATTTTTATCTTTTCGATATGAATACACTCTACTGGGCAAATAGTTGCAGCTTCGCTATTGCTATTATATTCATCTTCATTAATATCTAATTTTTTAGGTTTAGCCTTGAACTCGCCGTTTCTTTCAATCATTTCCCAATTTTCTGGACAGACTGAAAGACAAGCGCCGCAACCAATGCAAGCTTTCCTATCATGAGTTATATGATAATGGCCCATAAAAATAATAGTTAAACTACCCTTTTTAAAGGTTTCTAATGCAAAAAGGGTAAAAAAACTCAATCAAATAGTTTAAAAAAAATTAGACTTTTTTAACACGAAAAACAGAATTGGATGTAATTAAAGTATGCCTAAAATTTTGTAAAGTTGTATAACTAGTCCCAGTAATTTTGTTTTTATTCTTTTTAACGGAGTTTAATATCCCTTCTATATTACTTTCATTAGAAATTATACCACCTGAATTTAAGTGCCGAATTGAATGAGCATCACTACCTGCAGTTTTTGATTTTTTTAGGGTGTCTGAAATCTTGAAAGCTTTTGCATTATATTTTGAAGGAATGGAAGAATTTAGAACCTCTATAGCATCAACCATTGAAAGAGGTTTCTTTGTCCAGATTAATGTTTTAATAGAAGGATGAGCAGCAGAAGTTAAACAATTATAATTCTTGGATATTTCTAATAACTTCAAGAGAGGAAGTTTTGTTCTATAAAGGTGGAATCTATGATCAATTTTAAAAGGTAAAATTTCTTTTTGGTAGAATTCTTTAAGTTCTTGAATATCATAAAAATAAAACAGAAGATGATTGAAACTTGAAGAACCGACTTCAATTCCAGGAATAACTAAAGCATCCTTATCCTTACAAGCTTCGATAGAACCAGAGATAGTATTATGGTCAGTAATAGCAAGGCCTGTTTTTAATTTTTTAGATAAAGAAAGTAACTCTTTCACAGAAGCAGTACCATCAGAAGATTTTGAATGAACATGCATATCAATGAAAACCATAAGATAAAATAGAGGCCTAAGTTTAAAAAATTATTCATATCTCAATGCTTCAACTGGATTTAATTTAGAAGCCTTATATGCAGGCCATAAACCGCTAACCATACCAAGTATAAAAGCAAACAATAATGCAAACAAGATAACACTCCATAAAATAGTTATTTTTAGATAATCAAAACCTAATAATGAAGCTATACCACTGACGGAAAAAGCAAAAAAAGTTCCGAGAATAGCACCAATTAAACCACCAACTAACCCAATTAAACCAGATTCAAAAATAAATATAATTAGGATATGTTTTTGACTTGCGCCAATTGCTTTCATTGCTCCAATTTCTTTTGTTCTTTCCAATACAGAAGTATACATAGTATTCATAATACCAATTCCACCAACAGCTAATGAGATTGCAGCAATCCCTGCAAGAATAAATTGAACTATACTCAAAATACTTCCAAGTTGTGAAAGTAATTGTTCAGGAGTATATACATCAAAGTTATCATTACCACGACTTCTTTCAAGATTTGTTTGGACTTTTATTGCAACTTCTTCTAAATCCTTACCCTCTTCAACAGCAGCATAAATAAAATTAACACTTTCTTCATTATCAAAAATTTCTCTTGCATCATCTTTAGAGATATATAATACATTATCAATTTCTTGAGTTCCAATCTTTTCAAGAATACCAACAATTTTAAATTTGATTCCATTAATTTCAATATTATTTTTTAACATAATCTCTTTATCAAAAAGATTATTTGCAAAATTATAACCTATAACAGCAACTTTAGTTTCACCAGAACTAAACCAATGACCATCTCCAATTTCAGCATTAATATCGGGTTTTGCTTCTTCAGCAAGTTCTGAATCAATGGCCTTGATAAAAGTTATATAATTTTGATTATCATAAGTTATTTGAGCAGATGTAAGAATTACACCTCCAGCATAATCTATGCCAATAGTATCTTTAACAATATCAACATCATCCTCAGTAAATCCAGATTCACCAACCGGTGGACCTGTCAAACCTTCTGGAACAACCCTAATTTTACCCGCACCCATAGCTGAAAATTGTTCAACAATAGCATTCTCCAAACCTTGACCAATCGTCATCAAAGAAACAATTGCCGCTATACCAATAACAACACCCAGAACTGTTAACCAACTTCTTAATTGACGATGGCGCATATTTTTCAAGCCATAAATAAATAAATCACGAATCATTCTTTGAGTGCCTCCACAGGAGTTAGTTTAGAAGCTTGATTGGCAGGTATATAACCTGAAATCATTCCAACAATAAAAGCAAAAAAAATTCCTAATAATATAACCCAATATTCAACATGAATGCTAAGAAGCATTACACCCGATTGTTCGGCGATTTTCCCTACTGAAAATGAAATTAATGAACCTAAAATAACTCCTAAGATCCCTCCTACTAAACCCATTAAACCGGCCTCAACAATAAACATATATTTAATATCCATAGGTGAAGCACCAATTGCTTTCATAATTCCTATCTCTTTTTTTCTTTCAAGAACATTTGTAAACATAGAATTCATAATTCCAATTGCACCAACAAATAAAGATATTGCAGCTATTCCAACTAAGACTACCTGAACTATATTAAGAATTACTCCTAGCTGTTGAAGAATTTGGTCTGGAGTAAAAGTATCAACATCTTCTGCATCACGTGCACGTTCTAATTTATTTAAAGTATCTTTAGCTACTTCATTTATATCAAAACCATTCATTACAACTACTTCAATCATACTTAATCCATCTGAGTCATCAAACAAAATTCTTGCATCATCCATTGCAATATAAATTGAATTATCATCTTGTTCATTACCTATTGAATTCATTATTCCAATAACTTCAAAAGAAGATAAACCAATATCAATCTTATTCCCAATAAAAATTTCCTTCTTAAGAGTTTTATGAGCAAGGCTATTACCAATAATGATAAAACCATTTTCATTATTTTGTGGCCAACGGCCTTTTTCTAAAGTAATACCATTTGATTCTAATGCATCACCATAATCTTTTTCAGAATCAAAACCCATCACGTAGGTAGATTTATCTTCATTACGGAATGTAATTGGTTTAACAGCATATAA
>JAGWAA010000033.1 GCA_018302165.1 Candidatus Woesearchaeota archaeon | reverse complement strand
AGTTCTCCAAAAGTAGCCTGATATTTATAGACATCTATTCCAACTAATTTAATATTATAATTACATTCTGATTCAAACTTCCCCATTTTACCTAAAGCATTTTCGACACGTTCTGTTAACCATTGTTCTGCAGTAAATTCTATTCCTTTTCTCGAGGAGATTATTAAGTTATGAACCTTATTCCTAAATTCTTGAGCGGGAGTCCCTGAAATATGAGGAAGAAATTTTAAATGTGCAGTTTTTGTCTTCGGATGTTCAATTTTATATAAATCTCCAGGTAATAATCTAAATTCAATCCCAGAACACAATTCTGGATAATAACCTTGAATTTTGGCAAGCATATATTCTAAATCCTTTACACTTATATCATTCAGATATACCATTCCTTCATTTCCATATTCTCTTCTTAGATTTTCCAGTGTTTGCTTGAAAACTAAATATTGTCTTAATTTTTCAGTCTCATCAGAAGATCTAGATTTTTGATAGAAGTTTTTTCCATAATTTGCAGCGGCATACTCAATATGATTTATCATAATTTTTTGCAAAATCAGCTATTAATAAAAGTATCTTTTACTCTTTCAGATTGAATCCCAAGAACATTTATTATCTACACACTTACATTCTATTCCATTCTTCTCATAACAATCAAGCCATTCACAAGTTGTAAAAACTGCTTCCTCATTTACTGTTCTACAAACTTGTCCAGAGCATCCATCTGTAACACAATCATTATCATTTTCACATGCCCCTTGGGTTGATGTTCCGCAAAATTCTGTATTTATTGGAGTTTCAACAGCAATTTCCTGTGCACACGCACTTAATAGAAGAAAAACTGCTAAAAATAATACTTTTTTCATAAATTCCCTATATTCAACAAATTAATAAATGTTTTTCTATTCTCCTTTATTATGAACCTAGTCCCATTAAAATCAAAAGATTTTTCCAAAGAACTAGAAAATTATAATTTCGAAGTTTCGAAGAAGGATGTAATCCAGTTAATGGATAAGAAAATTATCTTAATCAACAAAGTTCCATCATTTTTTTATTTTGAAAATAAACTCGTTCCAACATTAAAACTTCTATTACAAAAAGATTTACTAAAACAAGTATTCATTGACCAGGGTGCAATTAAATATATTATAAATGGTGCTGATGTCATGCGTCCTGGTATTGTTGAATTTGATTCAAACATTGAAAAGAATGATTTTGTGGTTATAAAAGATATTCAACACAAAAAACCTTTAGCGGTTGGCATTTCCTTATTTTCTTCCGAAGAATTTAAAACTTTGTTCAATGGCAGGGCTATAAAGAGCATCCATTTCATTGGCGACGATCTCTGGAAGATTTCTATCTTTCCATCTTGAAACTTTACCTCTCCATAAATCTGCTAATGCTGATTCTCTAATCGCTGAAATATCAAAAACTTCAGGTAAGCTTCCAATTTTACCATTAACTTGCCCTCTTGCATCTTCTTTTAAGACTCTTATTTTTTCAATTCCCCACTTATGTGCAAGATATTCCCCATAAACACCATCAATTGTAAATCCTTCTTCTTCAGCAAGCATTACTTGGTCTGTTAAACAAAGCAATGCAACTATTCCTGTTTCTCTTATAGAATTTTCAGATGATAAGGCCCAAATTGGAAATCCATTTAAGCTTAATTTGTTATATATTCTTTTAATCTCCCTTTTTATTCCTGTTTTTTTAATAAAATCACTTTGTAATAATTCTAATACTTCTATAGGGCGTTCTCTACCTAATTGAGTTGTAGCTAAAAATAAATCATCATGTCCAAATATTGTTCTATAAACTAATGCAGCATTAGTATGTGTTAAATCTATTTCCTTCGATAAATCTCTGATTCTAACATAATGTGCACATAAAGAATGTCCTAAAATTTTTCCCTCAGATCCATTTTCTGGCCAAGGAAACAAAGTTGCTGAACATAATCTTAGAGAATGATCTCTTTTCTGCCCTTCATAAGAAAACATTTCTAGGGCAGTTGGATATTCAACCTTATGACTCATTTCTTCAATACTTTTTTCTCCAATTCTAAATCTATTTTTTTGATTTAAACTAGTTTAAATACTTTTCTTTTTCCAGTTTTTTCCCAAAAAGTAAATTTCAAAATCCTTTTTTTATCGTCGAGAAAATTATCCTTCAATTTCTAGTCCAATAGGACAATGATCTGAACCAATTACTTTGTTCAAAATAAATGCATCTTTCAATTTTGATTTTAAATTTTTTGAAACTAAAAAATAATCTATTCTCCAACCAACATTCTTTGCACGTGCATTCGCAAAATAAACCCAGAATGAATATTGCCCAGGTTTGTCATTAAATTCTCTAAATGTATCAATAAATCCACTTCCTAATAATTTTGTAAAATTGTCTCTTTCTTCGTCGGTAAAACCGGCATTCCTTCTGTTCGCTTTTGGATTTGCTAAGTCTATTTCTTTATGTGCCACATTAAAATCTCCACAAACAATTACTGGTTTTTCAAATTTTTCCAAATATTCCAAAAACTCTTTGTCCCATTTCATTCTATAATCTAATCTGGTCAATCCTCTTTGACTATTTGGTGTATAAACATTCACTAGAACAAATTTTGAAAACTCAAGAGCAATGACTCTTCCTTCTTTATCTTTACCAAAAGAATATTTTATTGGTTTTATTTTTGTAAATATTGCAGTGCCTGAATAACCTTTTTTTTCTCCATTATTAATATAATTAATATACCCGGGAATATTAATCTGGAATTTATCGTCGACTTTAGTTTCTTGCAAACAAATTATATCTGGATTTTCTTTTTTTACAAAACCCATAAATCCTTTATTCAAAATTGCCCTAAGGCCACTAACATTCCAAGAAATGATTCTCATACAATATTTTACATTGTTTAAACTTATATTATTTTCCTTAGAAACCTTTATATCTTTAAAATTATAACCAAAACTCATGACACCTAAGGAAACTTACATTAAAGTTGGAAAGATTCATGCTGAGGTTTGTAACAAAACAAAACCTTTGGTAAAAGCAGGGATTTCTATCCTAGAACTTACAAAGAAAATAGAATCATTTATTCAGGAATATCCTGAGGTATCATTATCTTTTCCTGTAAATAT
This sequence comes from Candidatus Woesearchaeota archaeon, assembly GCA_018302165.1. Taxonomy (GTDB): domain Archaea; phylum Nanobdellota; class Nanobdellia; order SCGC-AAA011-G17; family GW2011-AR17; genus JAGVZZ01. The sequence continues at coordinate 3,985 of JAGWAA010000033.1, read as the reverse complement.
CCAATTAAATAATGAAGTACATTATACTGCCGTAGTAGACGACAAAAGAATGATTTCCAATGGTGATTTAATCAAAGTTGATATTGGTCTTCATATTGATGGTTATATTGCTGATGGTGCATTCACAGTTTCATTAAATAAGGATTATGACGATATGGTTGAGTTCACAGAAAAAGCCCTAAAAAAAGCCATCAGTGATTTAAAACCAGGCATGAAACTTTCAGTAATAGGAGAAAGATTAGATGAAGTAATTAAAGATTCTAAATATAAACTTATTAGAAATCTTATGGGGCATCAATTAAATCAATGGGAGCTTCATTCAAAAAAGTCTGTTTTAGTCCATGGTAATTCTTCAGATAATAAGTTAGAACCAGGAGAAGCTTATGCTGTTGAAATCTTTGTTACAGACGGGCTTGGAATGATAAAATCCTCACAAAATGCTTATATTTATGCTTTAGCAAAATACCTATCCCCAATTAGAGATCAAAAGATTAGAAATCTTTACAAAAAAATATTTGATAAAAGAAGATGCTTCCCATTTAGTGAAAGATACATTTTAGAATATCTTAAGATTTCAAAATTAGATTTTTTCAGCTTAAAAAAATCTGGAAACATTGTAGAATATCCTCTTTTATTAGAACTCCCAAATTCTAAAATTGCTCAATTTGAAGATGTTATCTATGTTGACAATGATAAAGTCATTATTCCCACAAAGCCATAAGTTTTTTATATCTATAATCAATATTATTTAATATGATAACCAGATTCAAACGTCTAACTCTAGTAAAAGTTAGAATTCCTGATGATAATTTAAATTCAGAAGTTCAATGGTTCTCAGAATCTTTCGGCTTATTCTCTCAAAGGGATAAAGATAAATCTTGTTTCAGATTATTTATTGCTTTACTACAAGCAAAACGTCCAATGTCATCAAATGAATTAGCTTACAAATTAAACTTAAGTAGAGCAACTGTAATTCATCATTTAAACAAATTAATATCCTGCGGATTAATAATTATTGAAGGAAATAAATATATTCTTCGTGAAAAAAACTTAGAACTATCATTGAAGAGAATAAAAGAAGATTTAATTTCAACTTTTGAAGAGATGGAAGCAGAAGCTAAAAGAATAGATAAAAAATTAAAAAATTAATTTCTATAAAGTATATTTTTCATGAACTGTTTGATAATTAAACAATTCTTGTTGACTAAACCATAAACTTATTTCATATTCTGCATCTTTAGTATTTGCTGAGGCATGAATAATATTTCTAACTGCTATTTTATTTTTATCAGCAAGTGCATATGTATAATGCGCATAATCTCCACGAATAGTTCCTGGTTGTGCTTGCTTTGGTTCTGTTGGACCAACCATTTTTCGAATATTTTCTATTACATTTACACCTTCCAATACGAATGCAATAACTGGTCCTGAGGTCATAGCTTTAACATTTCCCATAAGAATTTCTGTTCCATGTCTTTCTTCAACATCATAGTAATGTTTTTTAAAAAAATCCCCTTCAGGCCATATCATTTTCATTCCAACAATCTTATAACCAACTCTTTCAAATCTCGTAATAATCTCTCCAGAAAAACCTCTTTGTACACAATCAGGTTTCAAAACAACTAAAGTTTTTTCTATCATCTTATATTCCTCCAAATATTATAAAAATTATTCATTAATATTTAAATTTAAGGGTGCAAAAGTTGCGTTGTATATTCCATTCCAGGGAAATATGTTTTTAGTTTTGCTCTATCAGAATCTGAGAGTATAGTCCTACTTAAAGAATCCCAAGTATCTACATTTCTTGAAACGTCAACAACTCTAACTAAAAGGTAAGTATTATTTGCACTCTCTCCGACATCGTTATCAGCAATTACTGCCCTTGTAGTTGTTATTATTTGTGGTATGGACTGAACACTTTTACATCCACCTAGCAAGTATAATACTTTTGGTGCTTCATAGTTTTGTGTATTTTCAAACAAAGGCATCATATACTGTGTATGCCCCCTTAATGTAATCAATTGATAACCTCCACTTACTGTTGGAATGGTTTGCCCTTGAACAACAATATTAACCTTAACATATTCTATTCTTCCTAAACTATCTTTCACTGCCCAATCTTTGATTACAGAAATTCCATTTTCTTCGATTATACTAAATTTTGCAGTGGATTTTCGCATTTGATTTCTCTCTCGTAAAGTTTTAATGACTGCAATTTTTTCTCCTTGATTTGCACAGTAAACAAGGATATTTTTTGGTCTAAATCTAGAAAATTCTTCCAATTGGGTTTGATTTACTTGTTGAACTATTTCATGATCCCGAGAAACTTGTTCTTGTTGTGGTGCTCTTGGTGCTTCAACAACATTCGAATCTCCACAAGCCACTGCTCCAAATAATGCTACTACTACACATAATCTTGCTATAGGTTTTATCATAAATATTCTTCTTACACTAAACCAACTTTCCTGGAATCTTCTAAGCAAACCTTCAATTCTCCTATATGCATTAACTTCTTGTTCTCCACCAAAAGAATCAAGTTTTTTTAATAATTCATTAGTTTCTGCAGATTCTAAATTGAACGCACTTGTTAACTTACGCAACGAGTTGTTCTCTCCACCAATATTTAATCTTTGAGTTTCAATTTCTGTTTGTAAAATATTTGCATAATCTTGTAAATCTCTTATAATCACTACTAGATTCTGCATCAATGCTACAACTTCATTATCAAAAGCACGTGTTGTTCTTCTAGAATATAATTCTCTAACTATTGAATGCAATAATTCTAATTGTCCTTGGTATTCTAAAATAATTTTTCTTTCTCTTTCTATTAAGTTTAATTTTTCCTTAATATCATCTGTTCTACATTTTAAATTTTGAACTTCATTTAAAGAATCAATTATTTCTCTTAAATTAGTAAGAACTTCAACCTCTCTTCCTAATATACTCATATAAAATATAATAAATAAAATAACTTATAAATTTATCCTAAACTGATGCAGGAGAACTTTTAACCCATTTCATATTTTGAGGTTTTCTTTTCAACTTAAGTACATGTTTTTCACATTTCTTTGAGCAAAAATTTGCAATTTTCCCAGTCTTGTAAACAAATATTTCCCCTGTTCCAGGTCTAATATCAATTCCACAAAAAGTACATTTTACCATTTTAGCTCTTACCCTTATTTAATTTTCTTGCTTCAATTTCAGTTTCTCTCAACATTAAGATGTCTTTTAATCTGATAGGCCCCTTAACATTTCTTGCAAGTACTTTATTTGCATCTCTTCCTTCAAGAATCTTACATCTGACTTGAATAACTTCTCCTCTTGTACCAGTTCTCCCAATAATTTCTTCAACTCTAGCTGGCACTGCATCAGAAAACAAAACACCCTTTGTAGCTTTTTGTTCTACTGGTGCTTCAGCAGTCTTTTGTCCAGGCTGCTTTTCTTCCTTCTTTTCTTTTTTAGGTGCTGCCATTTTATTCAGTCATACTATCAACGATTTGTTTGATTATATTTTTTGCTTCGCCTTCTTGGATTATCGCTACAGAACTTGTTGATATTGGCATTCCTGCTGCTGTTCCTAATTCTGCTTTACTAGGTACTGTAACCATAGGTACTTTCTTTTCTTTACATAATGGTCCTAAGTGCATAATAATTTCTGCAGGTGTAGTATCTTTTGCAACAACAACTAATTTTGCAATACCTTTTTCAATTGCTTTTGTAGTCTCGTTAGTTCCTTTTTTGACTTTTCCAGAAGTCTTTGCTAATTCAATAGCTTCATACGCTTTTTCTATTAATTGTTTTTCTTCCATTTGAACCTCCAACATATCATCGGTTTCAAAACTCTAAAAAAGTGTCCCTTTATATAGTTTTCTAGAACCCTTGGATAAAAAATATAAAAAAATTAAAGTCTTTTCTTTTTCTTGACTTTAGTTTTCAAAGTTTTTTCGGTTTTTCTAGCAGCCATTTCAAGTTTTTTCAACTCTTT
>JAGWAA010000032.1 GCA_018302165.1 Candidatus Woesearchaeota archaeon | reverse complement strand
AAGTGTAGAAAAGAATTGCATGGTGTACCAAGAGCATTTCCTGTTGAAAGAAGAAATATGCCTAAAACTAAGAAAAGGCCTGAGAGACCATATGGCGGAGTTTTGTGTTCTAAATGTATGAGAGAAACAATTCTTGAAAAAATAAAGGCCTAATCTCTTTTTGTGGCAGCAGAAATCTTTGTGGCGACATAGAGATGGATAATACAAGAAGGAGAAAAAGAAAATGTTAGAAATTGGAAGAGTTTGTGTAAAACTCGCTGGAAGAGACGCAGGTAAAACAGCAGTAATTGTTGATATTCTAAAAGAACCATTTGTATTAATTGATGGTGAAGTTCGAAGAAGAAAATGTAATATTAAACATTTAGAACCTTTGGAAAAAACTATTGAAATTAAGAAAAATGCACCGCACACAGAAGTTCTAAAAGCACTTGGATTAAAAGAAGCTAAGAAGAAAGTTCAAAAGAAAGAGAAAGGTCCTAGACCAGTTAGAAAAAGAACTGTTAAAATTAAAACAAAGAAAAAAGAAGCTAAACCTAAAACAGAAAAGAAAACTGTTAAAGTTGAGAAGAAATGAATACAGAAAATTTAACACAACAAAAATTGAATGATCTAAAAAGAAGTTACCAAATGGTTGGGCAACAACTTGAAGATTTGAAACATCAATTATTAGAACTTGATCATGTCAAAGAAAGTTTGAATCAATTAAAGATTGATAACAAAGGTGAAATATTAGTTCCATTTGGTGGTGGAGTTTTTGTGAAAGCCAAAGTTGAGAACAAAAGTAATGTAATATTAAATTCTGGGTCTGGAATTGCTGTGGAAAAGGATGTAGATTCTGTATTAGAGCTAGTTGAAAAGCAATTAACACAATTGAAAGAAATTGAAGTGCAAATGAATGAAGAAGTTTTGAATATTTCTAATCAGATAGATATGATGGGTTTAGAACAATAAACTAAATAAAAAATTAATTACCTTTTAATATCAATGCCAGAGGAGAACCTTTTCTAGGTTCAAATATTTTTTGCGTTGCGCCTTCGGCGCCGAACGGCACCCCTACGACGCAGCCAACATCGTAGTTGTAGTAGCCACCAAGATCGCCGTTGTAGCGGTACACAAAGACCAAAGGGCAGACTAATGGAACTTCTGAAGAAGTTACATCTTTATCAATACCAACACCCATTTTTGAACCAATATTTATTTTATGGCCTCTTGAATAATCATCAGCTATTGACAAATCTCCCAACATCGGAACCATAGCAGTTTGATGAGGAGCATCTTTTAGAGAAAAAACACCTGAAACCATACCTTCCAAAGCTTTGCCTTGAATGACCCAAGTTTGTCTTTTAGGACCTCTTTCTTCTAAACCTTGTTCACAATATTGTTTCCATTGTTGTCTATCTTCTTCAGTTAGTAATTGAAATTTATTTCTTTGAGAACCTTGGGCTCTTAATCTTGCAATTTCATAAGGAGTGCTAAGAATATTATCACCATGGCGAACCAACAAAGTTGGTTTACTATTAAATAATCCGACGCCAACTAAAGTATTAGTATGAGGAAAAACTTGCCAAGCAGGAGAGCCTTTTTCGTTATGAACTGCTCTTTCTAAAGCGAACTCAGCACCGGATAAATGTCTATGGTCTGCTGAGATACATTCTTGTAAAGCATCTTCAGGTAAAACATAATCTTCTTTTGGAAATCGTTGCATTTTTACTCCTTTAAATTAACTCTGATACTACTGTAGAATTATAACTTATTTATAAACCTTTGGGAAGCTATTTTTTAATAAATTCAACGCCCTGAAGATGCTCAAATTCTTTATCACCAGTAACAAAAGTATAATTATTTTCCCGTGCAAACATATATCCTGAGGCATCAAAGAAAGATAATTTCTTTTTAGAATTACTATGTTTAAATTTAACGGCTTTGATTAAAATATGTAAAGGCACTTCTTGAGAATAACACCTTAATTTTAAAATCCAATAATTTGCAGTCTGCTCATTAAATTCTCTTAAAAAGATTCCATAAAATTCAGCGAGTATTAAATCATTAACAACAAAATCTTCTTCTAAATAGTGAATAAACTTAGGATTGCCTATAGCAATTTCCCAAAGTACATAAGTATCTAAAACTTTTACATCCATTTACTATCAAACTCCTTTCTAAATTCTTTTCTAACTTGATCAGCAGTTTTTTTGGATTTACATGAACCGAATAATTCTTTCAAAACATTCTTCTTTTTTTCTAGAATAATCTCTAATTCTTCTCCTTCTTGAATATTATTTTGTTTTACAAATTCAGCAGGTAAAATAACTCCCAGTGAATTACCCCATTTTTTTGTGATTACCATTGTTTTCATGTATAACTTACAAGTATAACTCTTTTATAAGTTCTTTGTTTTAGTTATTTGTGAATTAACGCTTAAAAAAGCTTTATTAGAAATTTCCGAAAACCTTTCAAAAATTAAAACAAAAAGTTTAAAAATAAATGGTATTACATTGTAATACAATGGAAATTGTCTCAATAAGATTTCAGAAAGAAATATTAGAAAAAATGGACTCCTTTATTTCAGAATATAGTTTTAACTCCCGAACAGAGTTTGTTAGAGAAGCAGTAAGAGATAAAATTTTAGATTTAAGCCATGAAGAATTATTAAAGGAATTTATAAAATATAAAGGAAAATCTAAAATAAAAACAACTATTAAACAAAATAGACAAACAAAAGAAATCGTTAATAAAGAACTAATGGAATATCTAGAAAAAAGATTCAAATAATTTCAAATGGTTTTTTAGCTGGAGTAATATCTGTTAAATTCTCAAAAAAATGTTTATCCCTTGTAATCATTATTGCTTTATGATTGCGAGCCTGAATCGCATTAAGACAATCAACAAAAGGAAGATTTCTCTTTGAAGAAAGAGCTTTTGCTTCAATAAACTCTGCTTTGGAAATATCAATTTTAATTAAGACTTTAGCCAAAAAGAGGATATTTAACATATTATTTATGTCGTCTATAATATAATCTTTTTTTAATTCCCAGTATAATGCTTCTGAAAAAAGAATACAAGACTTTGTCTTAATTATTTTTTCAAACAATTTAGAAGAATCCTCTCCAAAACTTATTCCAGAATAACTTAATCGATTTTCATAAAAATCTCTCCATATACAAGTATCAATTAAATATTTGATCATATTAGTTTTATTTAAAAATGCTTAAAAAAGCTTTATTAGAAATTTCCGAAAATCCTTCAAAAATAGTGGATAAATGCTTATATAGGATTATGACTCACTAAAAGTATGGATACGTTCGTAGAGTATTATTCCAGAAAGGAAGTGCAGCAAGCGATTTTGAAGTTTTGTAAAGATAGAGAAGTTGCTCCCAGATTTGGGGATGGTTTTGGACGTAGACCAGATGTTTTGCAGTATCCAGGGGATGTTCTTGAAATGGCACAGAAAGGAGCGACCTCATTTCATATTTCTGAAGAAAGATGGGAAGATCCTTTAAGGTTAAAACCAGGAGTTACTAAAAAAGAGCTTGATGAAAATAGAATTGGTTGGGATTTAATTTTAGATATTGATGTTGTGCATTGGGACTATGCAAAATGGACTGCATACTTTTTAGTTGAAGCTTTGAAGTTTCATGATGTGAAAAATATTTCTGTGAAATTTTCGGGTTCGAAAGGATTCCATTTAGCAGTGCCATTCGAATCTTTTCCTTCGGATGTTAATGGAAAGAAAACGAAACATTTGTTTCCAGAAGGACCAAGAATAATTACTGCATACCTAGAAAATATGATTAAAGAAATGCTTGCAAATAAAATTCTAGAGAAAGAAAATTATGATAAGATTGCTGAAAGAACTGGAATGAAAAAGGCAGACTTTATTGAAGATGGAAAATTTAATCCTTTCAAAATAATTGAAATTGATACTGTGTTAATTTCTTCAAGGCATTTATTTCGTGCGCCATACTCTTTGCATGAGAAAACAAAATTGGTTTCCGTGCCAATAAATATTAATAAAATTTTAGATTTTGAAAAAGTACATGCTGAACCTAAGAAAGTAAAAACTAATTTAGAATTTTTAGATGTGAAAGAAAAGGGTGATGCTAAAGGACTGATTATTCAAGCTTATGATTGGTGGGGAAAAATACATGAGAAAAAAGGGCCTGATGTAGAGAAAAGAGATTTTATTGTTTCAAAGGATATGATTGGTGAAGAATATTTTCCAGCTTGTATCAAGAAAATATTAAATGGGATGGAAGATGGGAAAAAAAGAGGGTTGTTTATTCTATTGAATTTTTTTAAGAGTATTAATTGGAAAGATGAGGATATTGAAAAGCGAATTAAAGAATGGAATACTAAGAATAAAGAACCTTTAGGAGCATCATATATTCAAGGGCAGATTAATTGGGCGAAGAAGCAGAAAGAAAGTATTTTACCGCCGAATTGTTCGAACAAGGCATATTATTCTGATTTGAGAATTGGTTGTGCTGAGAATGTCTGTAAGAGATTTAAGAATCCTGTAAACTGTGCGAAGTGGAACGAGAAGATTTCTAAGAAACAACCTAAATCGAAAGAATAATTATTTAAATTAAGTTCCCTAAGAATATTTTATGTATCAACCAAGCAAACAAGTTCTAGACAAGTATGCAGACTTATTGATTAATTTTGCATTGAACAGAGGTAATGGAATTAAAAAAGGGGATGTGGTATTATTACAAGTACCAGAATGTGCAAAGCCACTATTGGTTGCATTAAGGAGAGCAGTATTGAAAGCTGGGGGACATTCTATAATACAATATATTCCAGACGGAATGCAAAGAGAATTTTATGAGCTTGCAAATGAGAATCAATTAAAGTTTTTTCCAGGTAAACAATTGAAAGGGTTAGTTGATCAGATTGATTATAGGGTAGCAATAATTTCTGATGATGATCCGAAAGAATTAATGAGTATTAATCCAACAAAAATTATGGCTAGGAATAAATCGTTCAAGCCGTATAAAGAATGGCAATTAAAAAAAGAGAATGAAAGTAAATATACTTGGGTTTTAGCTTTGTATGGAACACCAGGAATGGCTAAGGAAGCTAATTTATCATTAGAAGCATATTGGCAAGAAATAATCAAAGCATGCTATTTAGATAAAAATAATCCTGTAGCTGAATGGAGAAAAATTTTCAAAAGAAACAAAGAAGTTATGAAAAAACTGAATGATATGAGAATTGTTAAAGTGCATGTTGAAGCACCAAATACAGATTTGCATGTAGGCATAGGAGAAAATAGAGTCTGGGCTAGTGGGTCTGGAATGAATATACCATCATTTGAAATTTTTACTTCACCAAACTGTAAAGATATTAATGGGCATATACAATTTACTGAGCCTTTGTATAGAGAAGGAAATCTAATCAAAAATGTTTATTTGAGGTTTGAGAAGGGGGTAGTTGTAGAAGCCAAAGCTTCAAGCGGAGAAAAATTCTTGAAAGAAATGATTAAAGTAAAAAATGCAAATCGTATTGGAGAATTTTCTATGACTGATGGAAGGATGTCGAAGATTACAAAGTTCATGGCAGAAACATTGTTCGATGAGAATGTTGGTGGGGAGCAAGGAAATATGCATATGGCAATAGGAGATTCGTTCCAAGAGTGTTATAGGTATAATACTAAAAAAATGAAGAAAAAAAGTTTGGAAAAATATGGGTTCAATAGTTCTGTAATACATACTGATATTGTTGCGACTTCAAAAAGGAAGATTACTGCAACATTGAAAAATGGGACTAAACGAGTCATTTATGAGAATGGAAAATTCTTATTGTAAAACTTTTTTTATTTCTTCGTATGCTTTATAGAAACATTCTTTTGCTAAAGAAATTGTATCTTGAACTTCAAACATATTTGGCTTATAACCATTATAATTAATATTATGCCTTAAATTCCGAAGATTTTCAATTGAAGAAATAGGGCGCTTTGAATTAATTTTTAAAGAAGCAATTTCTTTGATAGGGAGGATGTGATCTTCAGAATTAATTCCTTTTTTTACAAGAATTGCATCTCCAAGCATACGAAAACATTCATAAATATTTCTAACAATTGTACTACCTGAAGACTCATTAATTTCTAAAGATAAAGTAAAATCCATAGTTTCTTTTGCTGAGTTAAGAATACTATTTGCATTTTTTAAATCAGGGCGTTTGTATCTCATGGTCTAGCCTCTAAATAACCATAAAGAACAATACCATTAGCAAGATTAGAAAACAAATTCAAATCAATCTTATTTCTAGAAAACTTTAAAATATTTACTGAAACATTTTTTCTAAAACCAAATTGACTAATTTCACCAAAAGGGATAATTTTTGAATTTTCATTATCCAAAGTTTCAACGGCAATATCTAAATCCGAAGTTTCAATATCATCACCTTTTCTATAACTACCAAATAATATTATTGAACGAGGATTAGGAATGTTAGTAAGTATTTCATCAATTAATCTAGATTCATAAATTAAACTTAAATTATAAGAAACCTTTCTAGTATAATTAAAAATATGATCTTGGTTACAATAAATTCTCCAAACCTTGCCGAGTGATTCAACTTTTAAAAAACCTTCCTTAGACAAAGTGGATACTACTTGATTAGCAGTTGTTTTTGAGATTCCAACCAATTTTGTTAAGTCATTCAAACTAAATTCCTTTGTCGGATATGCAAAAAACCAATAAAGAACACCTAAATAAGCATGATTCAATTCTAACAGATTAACTTTCTTTAATTTTGTTTGTTTCATAGAACTTTGATTATTCTTAGGACTATTTAAACTTTATGGGAACTATCTGGTTCTATTAAAGTTTATCTGGTTCTTTTAAAAACTGATAGCAAAACTTTTTATAGTATTTTAGCTTAAGAATATTATGCCCTACAAGAAAATAGACGATTTACCTCTAGCAGTGCGTAAACCATTACCAAAGCATGCACAAGAGATATTTCTAAAAGGGAAGAATTCTAAGGGTAAATGGGTGAAGAAATAGACCATAGAAAGCTATATAAAGGACTGATTTTATTTCCAATACCGTGAGCGGCCATAGTGGCTTGGTACCACCTGTTCCCATTCCGAACACAGAAGTTAAACAAGCCGACGTTCCGTTATGGTACTGCATTAAATGCGGGAAGTTCGGTTCGCTGCTCCATTATATTTAAACTTGGAGAAAAAAATGACTATACATATTTTTAGAGGTTCTTTAACTGATTTAGAAAGAATGACTGGGAAACAATTTGAAGCAGTTTTAAATAATGATGGAACTTTAGTTGAATGCTCTGCAAGTAGAGGTATTGATATTATTTCTCCTGAGATGGTAAAAGGCTATTCTTGGAAAGAACAACTTTCTGAAGATTTAACATTTACAGCCTCTAAGAAAGGATATGCTGGTTATGTTCATGTTGTTTTTGAAAGACAATTTGAGGGAAGAGATTTTCCAAATTATATCCCTAATTATGTTGCTTTTGGATATCCAATTAAAGAAAAGTCATTGTTGGAATCTGCTTTTTAATAATCTATTTAAATGAATAAGAGCTTAATCTTTTTTATGAGTAGACTTTTTGGGCTTCCGATAAAAGAAAAAAATAAAAAAAGTTGGGAAGAGTTTGAAGAATTTGAAGCTTTTGCTAAAAATGAACTAACTGATATAGAAAAATTAAAATTTGATTTAGAAAATGAATTAAAAGAAGTTAAAGATATTAAGCAAAGATTAGGATATCTCAAAGCACAAGTTGAATTCTATGAAACTCTTAGAGAAAGATTTGAAATTCAAATTACAAATTTGCACGAAGAGAATCATAAAACTCCTTTGAATGTAAAAAAAGTTGAAAGTTTATTAAGGATTATTTCCGAATTCAGAAATCAAATTCTAATTAGAGGAAGAATTATTTATGAGACATTAGAAACATTAATGTTATCTGAAACTCATGTTTTATTTTCTATTGAACAAAATCAAAAAGAAATGAAATCATATCATGAACAAGCTAAGAGTTTAATAGCTAAATTATCAACTTGGTTATCAAGCATAAATGGGCATAATGAATTTCTAGACTCTATTTCAAAAAGATTAAATCGAGAAAAAGCAAGGTTATAATAATTAGGGGATATAAAAATTTATAATACATATAGGGATAAAATTCTTTATGAAATTTGCACATTTTTCTGATTGTCATATAGGTGGATGGAAAGAAGATAAATTAAAAGAGATTAATTTAGCATGCTTCAAACAAGCTATAAGCAAAGTAATTGAAAAAAAGGTGGATTTTTTACTGATAGCTGGAGACTTATTTAATACTGCATTGCCACAGATAGATTATATCAAAGAAGTTACTTCTGAACTTAAACAATTGAAAGATTTGGGGATAAGAATTTATATGATTGCAGGATCGCATGATTATTCGCCTTCTGGAAAGACCATGCTTGAAGTTTTAGAAAAAGCTGGATTAATTGTAAATGTAATGAAATTTGAAGATGGGAAACTAAAGTTTACTCATGATGAAAGTGGAGTGAAAATAACTGGGATATTTGGAAAGAAAGGAGGATTAGAGTTAAGTGAATATGAACGACTAGACAAAGAATCATTAGAGAAGGAAGAGGGTTTCAAGATATTTATGTTTCATACAGCAATCAATGAATTTAAACCAAGAGAATTTGAAGATATTGAAGGAGCAGATTTAGCAAGTTTACCTAATAATTTTAATTATTATGCTGGGGGACATATACATTATATTTTTAAGAAAGATTTTGGAAAAGGTTTTTTAACATTCCCAGGAGCTTTGTTTCCAAATAATTTCAAAGAATTAGAAGATTATCCTTATGGAGGAGTTTATTTTTATGATGGGGAAAATTTAGAGTTTGAAGAAATTAAAGTAAAAGAAGTTTTGTCTAAAGAAATTGATGTAAATAATTTAACCCCAGAGAAAGCAACACAGAAAATAATTGAAGAAATGAAAAAAGTTGATTTTAAGGATAAGATTGTTACAATTAGAATTATTGGTGTGATTGATGGTAAAACTTCTGAAATTAAATTTAAAGACATATTCGAAAGTTTAGAGGATGCTTATTTTGTTTTGAAGAATACTGCACGTTTAAGTTCTAAATTAGTGGAAAATATTGATATAAAAAAAGGGACTGTTGAAGAAATTGAAACACAGATTCTAAAAGAAGTTATTGAAGATAATAAAATTATGCTAGAAGAAAATGAAGAAATTTTTACTAAAGAATTAATTAGAATTTTAGGTATAGATAAAGAAGATGGAGAGAAAGTTGCTGATTATGATAAAAGAATTCTTGCTGATGCATTGAAGGTGTTTAAGATTGAAAATAAATAAAATAAAGATGGAGAATATTAGAAGTTATATTACATTAGATTTAACTTTGCCGTATGGAAAAGTTTTATTATCTGGGAATATTGGTTCTGGAAAGAGTACTATATTATTAGCAATAGACTTTGCATTATTTGGATTACAAAGAACAGATTTATCAGGGGCATCATTATTAAGAAATGGTACTGATTCGGGAAGTGTCGAATTATATTTTGAAATTGAAGAAAATAAATATTTAATTAAAAGAACTCTGAAAAGAACGAATAGTGGTGTTGTTCAAGATGCTGGGTACATTATTAGAAATGGTATCAAAGAAGAGAAGACAGCTATTGAATTAAAACAAATTATTCTTGAATTATTGAATTATCCAAAAGATTTGATTACTAAAAATAAATCTTTAATCTATAAATATACAGTCTATACACCGCAAGAAGAAATGAAGCTGATTTTATTGGGTTCAAAAGAGGAAAGATTGGATACTCTTAGGAAAGTTTTTGGCGTCGATAAATATAAACGAATTAAAGAAAATGTTAAATTTTTGAATACAAGATTAAGAGAAATAAAAAAAGAATATGAAGGTATGATTAGTGATCTATTGATAAAAATCTCTGAAAAGGAAAACAAAGAAAAAGAAAAATTAATTCTAGAACAAGAAATAACAAGAATTATTCCAAAAATAGAGGAAACAACTGCTCATTTAACTCAGAAAAAAGAAGAGATTGTATTTGTGGAAGTAAAAAAAGAAGAATTATTGGGAATCAATAAAGAAATTGCATTATTAGAGTTAGGATTAAAACATAAAAATAATGAGAAAGAACAACAAGAAGAAATAATTAAAAGATTAGAAAAAGAGT
>JAGWAA010000031.1 GCA_018302165.1 Candidatus Woesearchaeota archaeon | reverse complement strand
AAATGGAATCCACCAAAATGAAGTTAATAACAAACCTACAAACATAGAAATCATCAAAAAAAGCTTACCTCTTTTATCACTCAAAAAGAAAAATGCAATTGGAATACAAGAAAGATGAAATAATGTAATAATCGCAGGATGAGACAATAAAAGTATAACATATGCAGGAATAAACATCAAGAAGAAATATTTATCAACAGGTCGTTCTAAATAATAATACAACACAAAAATTAAAATTATCATAAAAAGCCAACCAAATAATTCAACAACTCTTCCAAGTCTAACAAAATTCCCAATAGCAAAAGGACTAGCTAAGAATATCAAATAAAAAAAGACCATTTTCATTTTAGAAACATTAGTTTTAATAGCAAAAATCCAAAAAGTAATAAAAATAATCAAATACATAATTGGCAACATAATGTATGTAGAAAATTCAACACTTTTCGTCAATAAATAGATTGGCAAAGCAACATAAAAAAATCCAGGAGGATATTGTAAAAATAAAGTCATACTCCCATTGAACCAATAAGGCACAATATTATGATAACCAACATCGTATAACAAATACAAATAACCCATATAAGTAGGAATATCAAAAGAATTAGATAATGGGAAAAAAAATATAATTTGAGACATATCAATAAGCCGAACTAATAAATACACACCCAATATAACAATACCAAAATAAAACAACCAATTAGGAATTTTTTTCATTTTCAGCCACGACAATATAATGAATAAGAGTATAAGAAGTTCTAATCCTAATATTTTTATAACCTACTTCCTTTAATAGATTTTTCAAATCTTTTTTTCGAGGATTCCAACCAGCAGTTGGTAAATCAACACCAAGCTTAATCAAAAAATCAATTAACCAACTTGTTGGTAACTTACAACTAGGCCAAAATAAAACAATTTTCCCATTATCTTTCAAAACTCTCTTAAATTCCTTCAAAGCAACACTAATCTCCTCACGAGTATAATGCTCCATAACCCCACTATTCCAAATACCATCTAAATAATTTTCATCCAAAGGCATATTAAAAATATCCCCTTGAACAGCTTCATCAACATAAGGATTCTTTTTTAATTTCTCAATAGCTAAAAGACTAAAATCAAAAGCAATCAACTTCCTATTTGAATTTTTTAGTTTAGCAAAAGTACTAGCAGAACCACAACCAGCCTCAAGAAAAGTCCCATTAATAAAATTTTTACGCAAATAATAAATTGTTTCAGGCAACAAAAAATAATTTCTTACTAAAAAAGTAATCTTTTTTTTCAAAGAAGGTTTTTCTTCATTTTCTTCCTTCCAATATTGATCCCACATATTTTTTTCTTTTTCAATATCCATTTTAAAAACCAGTCTTTTCAATAAATTTATTCACTTGCAATTCAATAGGAAATTTATGAAAAGATTTCTCCAATCTAAACTTAGCAAATGGCCTATAACAATCAAATAAAAGCCTCATAGTCTTTGAAGTAATCTTATATCTAATATTTTTATTGTATAAAGAGGATAAAAATGCAATACTGTCCGTATAATCAATCATATCTTTAGACATCCAAGAACCAAAATAATTATGCCAACTATCTAAAGAATTAAACTTAGCCCATCCTTCTAAATTTTTAGGTGGCCTAAATCCATGTTGAATCGCAAAATCATACATTTCAGTTCCAGGAAATGGCATATATGGTGAAATTCTCGTCCAAGCATTAGGATTTTCCTTAGCCAAATCCAAAGCTAATTTAACCGTCGTATCAATGTCTTTTTTAGTTTCAGTAGGCATACCAATAATAAAAGTATACTTAATATTAATAGTATAACCAGCAAGTCTTTTATTTTGTTTCATAATTTGTTCTAATGTAATAGCTTTATTCATCAAGTTTAAAAAATCTTGATTCCCAGATTCAATTCCAATACCTAATTCTTTACACCCACTTTTTTCAAGTAATTTTAAATCTTCATCACTCATACTTGTAACATTATTTACTCTCAAACCATTAGTACCCCAGGCAATATTAAGTTTATTATCAATAATCGCACGAACAAAATCCATAAAATGCTTTTGACTCCCGCCTAAATTATCATCGACAAAATGTATATCTTTAATTTTATATTTTTCAACAATAAATTTAATCATTTTAATAGTTCTTTCAACAGAGAAAGCTCTCCATCTACCATTATTAAAATAAAGATTATAACAAAAACCACACCTAAAAGGGCAACCCTTACTTGTAATCAAATCAATTGATGGTCCACCAGTGTAATCAACAGAACTATAATCATGGACATTAACCAAATGAAATGGTAAATCTGGTAAAGTATCCAAATCTTCAATCAATTCTCGATCAGCAGTTTTCTTTATTTTACTATCTTGTTTATAATAAATTCCTTTAACAGAATCTAATTTTTTATTTTTTTCTAAAGCTTTAACAAGTTCATAAAAAGTAATATCCCCTTCACCAATTACAAGAATATCAATATACTTATTTTCCAAGGTTTCTAAAGGTAATGTTGATGGATGTACACCACCCCAAACAATAGGCACAGTAGAATTTTCTTTAATAAACTGACAAGTTTCAACAGCATAAATTAATTGCTTTCCCGTAGAACAGCTTAAACCAACACAAATAGGATTTAATTTTAATTCATTCAACAAAGTTTTTTTCCAATCCTTGTCAACTCTTTGATCAATAATCTTGACATCATAGCCATCTTTATCCAAAAAAGCAGCAACAGCAAGTAATCCTAAAGGAATTCTTCGACTTACAACATCAAGCATACTCCCACCAATAGGATAAATTAAAACAACTCTAGCCATTTCAAAAAACAACAAATTCTTCCTTTTTAAACTTTATTAACTTCATTTATTCAGAACATTTATTAACACAATTTAGAAAATTAAAAAAATGGATTCAAAATTAGTCAAAGAAAATCTTTACATGTTCATAGGCAATTTTATTCTCTATTTTTTAAGCTATATTTTTCAATTCTATCTAGGTCATACATTCAATCCTGAAGAATTTGGAATCATTGGAACACTCTTTTCAATATTAACAATAATTTCACTATTATTCTATTCAGTACAAATTTCAATAACCCAAATAATATCAAAAACAAAACCTCAAAAAACAAAAAATTTATTCAATCAAATAACAAAACATTCATTAATTCTTGGATCCTTTATAGGTATAATAATTCTCGCAATAAGTCCAATTTTATCATCATTCTTAAAGATCAATATTTATTTTTTTGTAATAATTGCAATAGCAACATTGCTTTTAATGTTACAAATGTCTTCTAGAGGAATACTACAAGGATTAGAAAAATTCAAACTTCTTAGTATCAATTACAGCTATGAAGGTTTATTCCGATTAATATTTGGAGTTTTCTTCGTAGTACTTGGTTTCGAAATAAATGGAGTTTTAGGAGCATTACTTGCGTCATATTTTTTATCCTTTATCATGGTTTATTTCACATTCAAAAAAAAAGATGAAAATAAAAATCCAATTCCAGCAAAAGAAATATATTCAGTATTACCATACAATTTAACTGCATTACTTTTTTTAAATTTACTCGGAACCATTGATTTGATTCTAGCAAGACATTACTTAAGCCCATTAGACACAGGTTATTATGCTGCAATTTCGACATTAGGCAAAATCATTCCATCATTAAGCATAACAATAGGTTTAGTTTTAATTTCTAAAAGTATAAAAAAGAAAGATAATCTCAAATTATTAACCAAATCATTATTATTATCTATTTTAGTAAGTATCCCATTCATATTAGTATTTTTCTTTTTTCCAAAATTAATAATTAATTTATCACTTGGCCCAAATTATTTAGAAGCTGGAAAATATTTAGGTATTTTCAGTATAAATGCAACAATATATTCCTTATTAATAATCATAACATATTTTTTAATAAATCAAAAAAGAAAATATTTAATTTATATTACAATTCTAGCATTATTCATAGAAGTATTTTTCATTAGTATATTCCATTCAAATATTTTACAAATAATTATAAGCATGCTATTTACTATTTTAGCTTTATTTGTAACTTTTTTATCCTTAATATTTTTTAGTAAAACTCCAACTAAACAAAATTTATAAATCTTCAATAACAAAACACAACCATGCGAATCACAGTAATAGGCCCTACAAGCCCCTACAGAGGTGGTATTTCCCATTATAATACTGTTTTATGCAATGAACTTAAAAAAACACATGAAGTTCAAGCAATCTCATTCACAAGACTATATCCTAAAATACTTTTTCCGGGTGCAGATCAAAGAGACCCAGAAAGTAAAGAAAAGATAGAATGTGATTCAACAGAAATCATTGATAGTATAAACCCTTTAACTTGGATAAAAGCCGTAAATAAAATAAAAACCACAAATCCAGAATTAATAATTATGTATTGGTGGACCCCATACTTTACATTTAATTTCAGAACATTAACTTCATTAATCAAACAAAAAACAAAAGCAAAAATACTATTCATTTGCCATAATGTTTCTCCACATGATGCTAGATTTATAGATAAGATTTTAACAAAACAAGCTCTTAAAAATGCAGATTATTTTATAGTTCATGCTAGCGAAGAAAAAGAAAACCTTCTCAAATTAATCCCAAACGCAAAAGTAGTACAACATGTTCATCCAATTTATGATGTATTCAAAGAAAAATATATTAAAAAAGAAAAACTAATCAAAGATCTAAATTTAAGAAAAAAAGTTATTTTATTCTTTGGCTTCGTAAGAAAATACAAAGGTCTAAAATATTTAGTAAGAGCTATGCCTAAATTAGTTGAAAAATATCCAGATTTAGACTTATTGGTCGTCGGTGAATTTTGGAATGATGGTTTAGAAGATAAAGAAGAATTACTAAATTCAATAGTAAAAGACCATATTAAATTAATAGATTATTATGTCCCTAACGAGAATGTCGGAAACTATTTTGAAGCATCAGATATCTGTGTATTACCTTACATAACCGCAACAAACTCAGGCATAGTACAAACTTCATTCGGTTTTGATAAACCAGTAATTGTTACAAAAGTCGGAGGATTACCTGAAGTTGTTGAACACAATAAAACAGGTTTAGTCATCGATACAGAAAGCACAGAAGCAATCATTGAAGCAGTAATAGATTTCTATGATAATAAAAAAGATTTCACAAAAAACATCCAAAAAGAAAAAGATCGCTTCTCTTGGGACAAAATGATAGATGTTATTGAAAATTTATAAAATCACTTATCAAACCTTTTCTTCACAGATTTAACATCATCAAATAATAAAGGTAAACTTCTCATGTTCAATAAAGGATTACACATAGTAGAAAATCTAACATTATTATTCGCTTGATCAAAACAAGAATTACAAACATCAAAAAATTCTCTCTTTGCTAATTTATCCCGAATTCCATCAGCTTTTTTTCTTTGTTCACGCAAACATCCATTCTTAACATTCCCTTTCTCATTCAACAACAAACAAGGCAACAATCCACCATTATAATTTATAATAACATATGCAAAAGGAATAAAACAAAAATAATTTTTCATTACCTTATCATGAAAAAACCCATCTTTAACTTTCAAATTTCTAAAATATTCAGTAATCCATTTTCTATTAAATATCAAATCAGTATCAACATTAAGTTCCTTAGCCTTAGCAATACCAAGATCAATATATTTTATTATTTCTTCAACATCATAATCAGCAAACTCATTCTTATTCGTAACCGAACTCAATTGTGGAAAATTACTAATGATATTAATTGGCCTAAACATAATTTTACGAACACCAATTTCTTTAGTTAATTCAATTAATGAAGGAATCCTCTTATAATTAGAACCCATAATTATCGACTCAAAAGTAATATTTTTAAATCCATGCAACTGCAATTTAGTTATCCCTTTCATAATCAGTTCAAATAACATAGGAGTATTTCTAAATTTATTATGCTCTTCAGAAACAGAAGAATCAATAGAAATAACCAAAGTATCTAAATATTTATTCATAAATTCAATCCTTTCTTTAGAAAGACTATTTAATAACAAACCATTCGAAACAATCCCAACTTTAAAATCATAATTTTTTAATTCTCGAATAATATCCCAAATATCCTTCCTCATAAAAACTTCACCACCACTGAAAGTTACATACTTAATACCCAAATCCTTCAATTCTTTAACTATCTCAAAAGCCCTTTCAGTACTAACTTCCTCTTCAGGTTTGTATTTATCTTCAACACCTAATTCACAAAAAGAACATTTACAATTACATTGACTAGTAATAATCCAATTAGCAATAAAAGGACTATCCTTTTTTCTATAATAAATATTCATCAGTTTACTTAAATTTTTTATCTCACTCATCTTCCAAACCTTTGTTAAAGTTTTTTTCTAATAATCTACCTATATAAGGTTTATTTATCTTTATTGCATTAATTGGACAAACTTCATGACAACAAAAACACTTGATACAAATTTTATCATCAATCCAAGCCTTTCCATCTCGAATAGAAATAGCTTTAGCAGGACAAATATTTTTACAATTCAAACAAGCAATACATTTTTCAGGAATAACAACAGGCCTAGCTTGAATAAATTTCTTTAAATAAGGATAAACAAGATTAGTTAAAGTTCCATTAGAATTAAAAGTATCCGGTAATTTAATCAAGAAATCTATTTTAATTTCATCACCAATTGGTTCACTAACAATATTAAATCTCTTTTTACCTATTTTTAACAAAGGAATTTTATTTTCATCAGTGTTCAATATTTTCGCAACTTCAATGTCTAAAGCATAGGCATGTGTCGACGCACCAACAAAACCAAATTTTCTAGCAACACCATTAGCAGGCCCATTCCCTTCCATTCCAATAATTCCATCAATAATCGTCAAATCAGGATTAACCAAATTATAAACATCAATCAACATATGTGCAAACTCATCTCTGTCTTTACCTGTTTGAAAATGCATTTGTCCTCGAAATTCTGGCTTGACTAACCCAAATACATTTTTTATTCCAAGAGTTAACCCCATTAAAGAATGAGTTTTCAACTTAGCTAGATTAACAACATAATCAGCTTCATCTAATTCTTTAGGAAAGAATAATTTTTTGAAATGCTTATTATTATCATTAGATTTAGAAACAAATTCTCCAAGAGATTTAATCTCAACATTAAGTTCCTTGCATATGATATCAAGACCACATTTTTTAGCCGCATTTTCAACTGAACCCATACTAGG